>NZ_KV837039.1:0-286 GCF_001838465.1 Staphylococcus sp. HMSC061G12 | reverse complement strand
ATACTGGTTCATATTTATCATTTTCTGGTTGTGGATTAACCGTAACTTTAACTGTTACGTGGTCAGTCGAACCATCTGGGTATGTCACTGTAACTGGAACATCATATACACCTGGTGTGTTTCCATTAGGTAATACAGATGGATTGTCTACAGTAACTTTATAAGGATTATCCACTTTAGAATAGCCTGGTACAGTTACTTTAGAAACAACATCTTCAATTGTAGTTGGTGTACCATATGGTTTTTCAACTTTTCCAGCTACTGGTTCAAAGACATCTGAATCTTT
>NZ_KV837038.1:0-1555 GCF_001838465.1 Staphylococcus sp. HMSC061G12 | reverse complement strand
TTATAAAACTATTAAATTCTTTTGTAAGTAACAAATGTAGAAAAAAACAAATCCAATTAAAACGCAATGAAAACATCAAATATTTCAGAGCTTGTCCTGAAGGTGTACCGATTGAATTATATCAACGTTATAAACCTTTCTTTAGTGATGCTCAAATTAAGTGCTTATTCAACAATATCTCAGATCAAATCAATCCATATCCTAATATCAACAATGAAGCATATACTGACATAGTTAATAATACATTGGGTTCATTAGTTAAAGCACTAAGAAACTATCACAGAGGACAAGGTAAAAAAATATATAATATTTTTGCATATGCTGTGGGTACTGCAAAAATATTAGCAGCCAAAGTAGATCATATCAACAAATGGTCTGCAATGTGGGAACACTCTACACAAACAAAACAATATGATAATAATTTCAAAACAGCAAGTATGCATATGTGGGCAAAAACAGGGCTCTTAGATGATGAGGGAATTCCTTATTAACCTCCCAACAAAAAAGAGAGAGGAATCGTCATTCTTAATTATAATTATGAAGAAAAAACACATATTAGTTAAAGAGTTTGAATCCATTATTGATTATTTTTTTACAAATCCTGAAGATGAAGCGTGGTTTGAAATTGAACAAATAACTGCAAATGATACTATTGCGAGCAGACTCGATGAATCAGCTGATAATACATTCGACTACACTACATAAGATCGAACAAAGATATTAAGATTATCAGCAAAAGCAATACAATTAATTATTTAACACATATAATTTTATTTTTCTTTATAATCGATATTGTCTTGCATATCTATGATGTAAATTTCTCTGATTTAAAACTCATTAATTAAATCATTGTCTTGATTCATGTCATAGATAGACTTACTTATATCATGTAGGTCGACACTATCTCAAACTTCTTGAAACTAACAGTACAAGTTTTCAAGAATCAAGAATTTAGTATTTATAGTATTTTTCTCTCTAGAAATCAACTTTTTAAGGGGTTTTTAGATACGTCATTGACTTCACTAATTTATCTATATAAATGCCAACATTGATTAATAGACTTTGACTGAACAGTGATGCCTAAAACTAAAAATAATTGATTTGAGTCGAATTTATTATTACAAAGGAACAAACGATAAAATATATGATAAATTTGCATAAACATGGAGTAGTATAAAAAACTAACAGTTAAAATGCATAATATCCACAAATGGTCCAGAATATGAAAAGACTATACAAAAATAGGACAACACAATAACTTCAAAGCAACAATGATATATACCTCAAAAGAATTTTTTTGTTAACTTTAGCGTTTTATATAAATAGGCAACTAAATTAACTTTTCCAATCTTTTTCCAATTGTCGTTTAAATGCTTCTCGTTGTCTTTCAAAATCTACTTGCTCTTCTGGTGTCAATTGTTCATTACGTAATTGTTGAGGATTGTTTAGCCATTTTGGGGTTAATTCTTTAATTTTAATATTACCAGTTGTTTGAACATTATAATTTATTGCTTCGTTTAATGACTTAATTCCCTTATCAGACCAATTTTGTAAA
>NZ_KV837037.1:0-1256 GCF_001838465.1 Staphylococcus sp. HMSC061G12 | reverse complement strand
TGACTTAATTCCCTTATCAGACCAATTTTGTAAAATTTTAAGTAGAAAAACTTTTGGGTTTTTTCCATGTTTTGAAGCGTATTGTATTGCATAGTAAATAATTGAATCATCAAATTTCATTAATAATGGGATTAATTCTTTCTGATATGCTGATGTTATTTGAATATTAAATTCTAATTTAATTTTTTGAAGGCATTTTAGTATATTACAACGACTGTTTTCTTTTTTTGTAGTAGTTGTAATATCAGTATCATTAATATCAGTATCATTAATATCAGTATCATTAGAGTTAATTTCATTAACTTCTTGAAGTAAAATTCTTTTATCTCTTGAAGTTAAATTACTTAACTTCTGGAAGTTAAAATTTTTAACTTCCTTGTCACTACTAGTTTTATCGATGTTTTCATCTTGTTGTAATTGATAAATATCATCATTAGTAACATTAGGTTTCATTAAATAAAGCATGTTAGGTTTATTAAGGCCTTGTCTTTTTTGCTCCAATAAATTTGCATTCTCTAATTCTTTCTTGATTTTTACTACTTTAGGTTTACTTACATTAAGAATGTTTTCCAGAGTTTCATTTGTATAAATAAAATAGATTGCATTGTCTGCGTCTACCCATTTATTCAAAATGGATAGTTCTAGTCGATCACGAAGAATAGCATATGCAATTTTTGCATCGTTTGATATATTTTTATAGATAGGATTTGTGAAAAACACTTTTGGTAATTGATAAAAACGTTCTTTATACTGTTCTTCTATATAGAATTTATTAGACATAATGAAAACCTCTTTCCATTTGATTTTATTGGACAGAGGTAATAAAACTTTTACAACATTTCAATTTTATTTAATAATATTGAGACTTGCACGTGTGGATTATATTTTATATAATGAGAGTACAATTTGAATTAAATAAACGTTGGCAACCGTTTTATTACCTTAAGGACAACTACTACCAATAGTTGTCCTTTTCCTATGATTATATATTATCATGCAGTATTCATTGCTGTAAATATTGCATATCATGTGAAATGGATAGTAATAATTGAAATAAATAATCAATATATATGTAGTTTTTTTATTAAAATTAAGGGTATGCTAGTAATATAGCTAGATTTCATGTAAAAACACCCAAAAGACCCGCTTACATTTAAAGTGAGCGGGTCTTTTAAAATTACTCTAAGATAGGTACACATTATTTTTTCTTCTATAATAAATCCGGTTGATGAGATAACCTAGCGGTTATTTCTCAA
>NZ_KV837036.1:0-47367 GCF_001838465.1 Staphylococcus sp. HMSC061G12 | reverse complement strand
TTAGGAGTCAGAACATTTATGTCCCGACCCCTTTTTTAGTTTAGGCTTTTTGAACTGTAATTGTCCAAGAAGCGTCTCCTAATTGTTCGTAATTTGTTACAGGGTAAGATTTTTCAGCTGCCCAGTTTGGGATAGCTTCTGTCGCTTGTGTGCAGTCAAAGTCGATTTTCAATTCGTCTCCGACTTCTAATTCTTCCATTTTCTTCTGTGCTTCGATAAGAGGGAAAGGACAAACCATTCCGACTGTTCCTAGTTCGTATACCATAGATTCATTCTCCTTTGTTTAAAACTTTTTATTCGTTATGGCTATTTTAACTTAATTATGATTGTGTTGCAGGTCTTGAAGCAGTTGTTTTAGCAGGTGCTTTACGTAATGCTTTCATTGGTTTAATAAAGATAAAGTAACTCATTAACCAAGTACCTAAAATCATTGATGCAAGAGCAATCCATCCTTGCCAAGATAATGCTGCTGTTGCAACTAAGCCGTTACCAATTGAGCAACCGCCGGCAACTGAAGCGCCGAATCCCATTAATGCACCGCCGATAACACTATTTCTTAAAGTCTTTTTATCTGGTAATCTCCAAGCAAATTCACGTGAACCTTTAGCTGCAATATAAGATCCGATGAAAATACCTAAGACTAAGAATACACCCCAGTCTAAGAATGATGTTTTACCTGTAATGATAAATTGTACTAAATTTGAAGAAGGTGTAGTGATACCTAAACCACCTTCACGGCCTGCTGAATAACTCATTGGCCAAGCAAGTAACGCAATTAATCCAACAACAATTGCTGCTACGAATGGGTGGAATTTCTTTTCAAAGAAGAAGTGACGTACACCTGTGAATTTTTGTTTTAATTTAGGGACTGCAATTTTCGGTTTAGGTTTACGTACTGTTTTAACCACAAAGAACACTGTAATTGCTGTAATGACAATGACCCAAACCCAAGCAGGAATACCTGTACTTGTTGACATATCTGCATTAACATTAGTTTTTGAATTAAGACCTTCCATCACTGGTTTTAACAATCCTGCTTTAGTAATAGCTGAGAATACTGCATAAGCAACTAAAGCTAACCAGCTGCCGATAAGACCTTCACCAGCACGGTAGTAAGTACCAGTGGCACAACCGCCAGCTAATACAATTCCAACACCGAAAACAAATGATCCAACAATTGTTCCGATAATTGGGAATGTTCCGTTATCTAAAGGTTTGCCAATTATCGCTGTGAAAGCTAATAAGCCAATTGCTTGAACAGAAATTGCAATGAGTAAAGCGTAAAACATTTTATTATTTTTTTGAACATACATATCTCTAAATCCGCCGGCTAAACAAAATCGTGTCCGCTGCATTACAAATCCTAGTAAACTCCCCACAATTAGACCGCTGATAATCATCCAAATCATTTAATCCCTCTTTTCCGATAATGTTGATAAGGTTTATCCTAATATACAATTGACCAAATTGCAAGGGTATAATTTTACCCTAAATTATTAATTGATTAAGCACAAGTGTTATCTTATAAAATTGATATAAATGTCATAGATAGAAATCCGTATGAAAAAGAGGATAGGTGGGCGTATATAAATATGCTAAAATAAAAGAAATGATGATAAACGTTTAATTAGGAGGACATGGTTGATGCAAGATTGGATAAATGAAGTAGAAACGCAACGAATAGAACAACTACCAGCTGAAAGAATTGCTGAACTCAAAGACAAGTTCGCTTCTTCACCGTATAAACAAACATTCCATTTACAGCCGCCATTTGGTTCAGCGGGTAAACCGAATGGTCTATTATTTGATGGCAAGCATTATTTAATAAGTCATGTATGGTATCCATTTACGATTAATAATGGATTAAGCTATAGTTACGCATATCAAACTCCTGATTTAATACAAAATCCTACAGAACAGATTATGTTAAAACCAGACGGATTATTTGATGATGAGGGGATTAAAGGCGGCAGTGCGATAGAGATCAATCAGCAGACACATTTTATATACTCAGCAAAAAGTAAAGATGCTGTTATTGAAGCACCTTTCACGCAACTGCATGCAGTGAAAAATCATACAGGTGAAATCGAAAAATATGAGCAACCTATCAATTTTGAAGTGCCTGAAGGCTATATTCAAAATGTACAAGACCCAAAAGTGTTTGAAAAAGATGGAGCACGTTTTGCATTGTTAAGTGCACAAACAGAAAAAGGACAAGGAAGGTTATTAGCTTATCATGCCGACGATCTCAACCAATGGCAATTGATCGCACCCGTCCATACAAACCTTTCTCACTTTGGTGATTTTTGGCATGCATCTGATTATTTCACTATGAACGGTTATGACATTTTAACTTTTACAGCTGAAAATACGGAACACGCATTTAAAGCAGGTTACTTAATGGGGCATTTACATTTCCATAACTTTAAGATGAATCATGGCGATTTCAAATTGTGGGATGACGGCTTTGGTTTTGTCTTCCCTCAAACGTTCGAAGATGCTGAAGGTTCGCGTGTCTTAATCGGTTTATTAAAAACAGAAGGCGAATATGAACATTTGCCTGAAATTGCACAAGTTCCTTGTCTTTCTATTCCAAGACAACTTACTATGCGCAACGGAAAGATATATCAAACACCGCACTCCAGCTTAAAACAATTAAGATATAACGAAGAAACAGCATTAGGTTATGCCAATAAATTTGCGAAACAGCTCCACCCTTATGAAGGCGACAACTTTGAACTGCAGATTGAAATTTTGGAAAATGATGCGACTGAAATCTATTTTGAAGTAAAAGTCTCAAAATGGAATTCGACAAAAGTGACGTATAACACACATTCACGTTTAGTGACATTAGATTGCAGTGAAAGTGGGGAAGTACCGCTTGCAAATGTTGAAACGAAATGTTCAGTACAATTGAGTCGAGATTTAGAGCATTTACAAATTTTTGTAGACCAGTCTAGTATTGAAGTTTTCTGTAATCATGGTGAGCGTGTTATGTCTTCACGCATTTTCCCTCCAGAGAATAGTAAAGGAATACGTGTAGGTACAGAATCAGGTCAAGCATATTTAAAATTCACGAAATATGATTTGCATGGTATATATGAAGTAGAAGATAACTCGGAGCAATAAATTATAAGTGGAAATATAAAAAGAATAAGTAGAAAAGAAGGGCTGAAATCAATTGCGATTTCAGCCCTGTTTGATTAGATTTTCTTTAAATTTCTTACTGAGATATAACAGTGTTCACCATTTTTAAAGTAGACCTCACGTTCTTTAGATATTACTTCTTCGATGTTATTGCGATTAATGACGTAACTATTGTGACAACGGAAGAAGCGGTCATCTAATTGGCTTAAATCTTTTAAGTTGCCATAAAATTCGATTTGACGATTGTCTAAATGCGCAATTAAGCGATGTGATTTTGCCGAGGATTCAAAGAACATGACATCATCGTAATTAACATAGACTGAGTTACTACCACGTTTTAACTCAATTGTTTCGAGACTAGATTCTTTTGAAAGCAACTGTAGTCTCGTCAATGCAGTTTCGATACAATCAATAATTCGAGATTTCATTTCTGAAGGGTCATCTTTAAAAATAAAGTCCATGGCTGCTACTTTATAAACGAAAGTAAGATAAGTGAGTTCACTGTGGCTAGTAATAAAGATAATACTGCCGACAGAATCATAGTTTCTAAGTTCGCTGCCAAGCTTAATACCGTTAATATCAGAATCTAACTGAATATCTAAGAAGTAACAACAAATCTCATTTGTAGCTTTAGCGAATTCTAATACCTCATAAGGATCACCCGTTGAGAGCGCCACTTCTAAAGGTTTTTCTTCAATCATAATATAATTTTCAATGATGGATTCAATGTGTTCACGCTGTTGTACATCATCTTCGCATATAATAATCTTCACGTTTATTTCACATCCTCGTGCTCTGTATTCATGATTTCAAGTTTTTGTATAAAGTAATGGTTTTCAATCACAGTATCTAATAAGACATTATCCGTTTGATCAATAATTTCTCTTAAAGTTGATAGCCCTAAACCTCGATTTGGACCTTTAGTAGAGAAGTTCTCTTTAAATAGTTCATGAACTTTAGGGATATCTTTAGCACACTTATTCATCACAATAATCATCACGGCATCCTTATTTTTCATAAAGCCGATTTGAATTAAAGGATCATCGATTTCAGTGGAAGCTTCAATTGCATTATCCAAAATAATCCCCATTACTCTCGATAAGTCAATCATGTCTAATGAAATATGATGTATCTCATCAGGTACTTCAACACTTACTCTGATATTATTTTCTTGTGCTTGAATAATTTTAGTCGTCAACAAACCTTTTAACTCTCGAATTTGTAAACGTTCAAGTCCATTGATTTTAAAAGAATTCGTCTGCATATTATCTTTAAGTGGAACAATATGCTCCTCAAAATAAGCTCTTAAACCAGGCATATCGTCATCACGAATAAACTCAGACATGGAAAGTAATATATTCACATAATCATGTCTGAACTTGCGCATGTCGTTATTAATCTTTTCAATACGTAAGGTGTATTTATAATAATTCTCTATTTCTTCAACTTGTCTCTTATACTTCATTTCTCGTAATACCGTGAAGCTGATTACTAACACTAAAACAACTACGGCAAGAATGAATGAAATGTATAATATGACCATCAACTGTAAGTTTTTAAAAGTACTAATATTTTTTGGCATAAATGTAAACAAGGAAATGAAGATACTAGCTAAAAAAATAGAGACAACTGACAAATAAAGCTTATTGGTTGATAAATAAGACTTCTTTAATTTTTGTATTATAAAACGGACCAAGTAAGCTAATATAAGTGATGTAACAGTAAATAAAAATAAGTATACTGCATAAACAATAATAATATTAGTTTTTTCTTGATCAAGTATTAAGAATGAAGAGATGGCAGAAAGGTTCCCTAAATAAATAATGAGAACACTTCCTACCATTGTTAAAATAGAATATAATTTTGTTTTTCGATAAAGATATATAGTGTCAATAAGAATGATAATGAACAACGTAAATCTGTTTAAAACAATATAAATTAGACCGCTAATAATAGTAATAAAGCCAATTGTCATCTTTTCTTTTGGTGTATATTTAAAGTTTAGTATGACTTTAGAGATAATAAATAACATCAATCCTTGATAGGACGATATTAAAATGCCGCTTAATAATTCCATGTTTAAACACACTCTCTATAACGATGAAATTTGAAGTTCTTATTTGTCTTCTTCTAATAATTCTTTCGGTACAGTTGGTTCATCTAAAAACCCTAGGCATGGGTTATACTTAGCTAAGTTTCCAATTTTCTCAAAGATAAAAGCGAATAATTTAAAGATACCATTTAATAAGTCCATTACAATACATCCTTTCTGTTTTTAGGGAAAAATATTGGCAATTGTGAACCGCCTTGTAATGTGATACCTAGCAAAATCATTTGTTGGTAAGCATTAGGAACAAGGAATGAAATTGCAAACATTAATGTTGCAAGAATGATTGCCGTGATTTTCTTTTTCTTAATCAGTCGTGTGGGAATTGGTTGCTTAACTGTAGCAGCAGGTGCATAAATACAAAGTAAAATGACTGCGATTGCTGCAAGTGTAATCATAATGTTGATTGGTACATGATACGTTGCTAAGAGCCATGGCAACATTACGAATAAAACAATACTTTCTATATAGCATGCAAGTGTTGATTTGGCATGCGCACCGTGTGCAAAGTGTCGGATAATAAAATAGCTTAAATGAACAGTTAGTGTGTATAAGAAAACATGGAATAGAAGAGCAAGTCCATAAACGACAATCGTTTTGAAAAGGTTATTGAAAAAGACTTCTAGGCCAAGCTTTATTTTTAAATAAGCGATACGGTCTAGATTGTTTCTTTTTTGAAGGGCTTGAGCCCAACGATCAACCTGCCTATAAAAAGCCTTTTGCATAGCCTCACTCTCCTCACTGACATTATACAACTAAAAAGGATATTTTATTGATTCATTGCCTAACTGTTCGTTTTTTATTCCAAACTGTAGAAAATCTACTATTATCGTCATTTTAACATATATTTATAGACAGTTATGATTGAAATATCATAAGTTAGGGATTATTTAACATTAAATTTAGAAATGATGTTTTAATGAAGATGTATCACAGAGATGTGATAAGAATTCAGGTAACACATTACATAAACATATCGTGTTTGAAGTCAATGTGGTTACCTTACTTCATCTTAATATTTCAAAGAAATTGGTTTATGGCATCGTTAATATTCTTCGTAGGTCTAACATGCCTTAGACTAACTGATCATCCTATATTGAAAAGAAAGGAGGCAATACACATGGCAGGCGATATCGTAGGCACTATCGGTGAATTCGTAAAATTAATCATCGAAACAGTTCAAAAATTCACTCAAAAATAATTCCTTATTTATTGTCCTTTGAGTATAAGCACTAAATTGTTTAATCCTTAAAGCAGGAATTGGTGTTTGTCCTTGCATTGATTCCTGCATCTCTCATATATGCATATCGGAAATGAAGCGTTCGGTATGCATATCATTGTAGTTAAATTATCGTGAGTAACATTAAATTTATCAAATATCGGTAAATTCACTAAATTTTTTTCATAATTAATAACATCCCCAAAAATAGATAGAAAATAACTGTAAACATTCCCTTAATAATAAGTAAAACCCATGAGTTCCTCCCAAACTCATGGGTTATTTTTATTGATCATATTTATAAAGATGAGGACGTCTATTATCAAAGACAGGAATATTTTGTCGTTGCTGCTTAACTTCATCAAGATTAATATCTACAGTTAAGACTTCTTCTTCAGTTCCTGCTTCAGCTAAGATTTCTCCATTCGGATTAATCACAAGAGAATGACCAGCGTATTCTGTGCCACCATCTTTTTCAAAACCGCAAGTATTACAAGCTATAACGAAGATATCATTTTCAATCGCTCGGCTTTGGAGCAAAGTACGCCAATGATTTAAACGTGCCATTGGCCATTCAGCTACATAGAATAAAATATCTGCACCTTCAATAGAAGGGTGTCGTGCAATTTCAGGGAATCGTAAGTCATAGCAAATGATTTGTGACGCACGCACTTGTTCATTGAGGTTAAAGACATAAGGAACAGTTTCACCGCCAGTTAAGTATAAATGCTCATCTAACATAGGAACGAGATGTACTTTATCATATTGATAAATCAATTCGCCTTGTGCGTTAACTGTGAATGCAGTATTGAAAGTATTGCCTTTTTTCTTATTAGAAACTGATCCAGCAACAATTGTAACGTTATAAGCACGGCTTAGCTTTTGAATGAATGATAGACTCTCTTTTAAATCATCATCTGATAAAGTAGATAATTGTTCTAGTGCGTAACTGTTATTCCACATTTCAGGTAAAACAGCGACGTCTGTATCAGGTTCAAGGTGTTTTGAAAATAGTGATTCAATCTTATCTTGGTTGGCCTTCGCGTTCCCATGCGCAAGATTGAATTGAAATAGTTGAACTTTCATTGATAATCCTCTCCATTCTTTTATTAATATTACTGTACTAAAGTACGTTATGAATTTCCAATATTGATAATAATCTGATATTTAAGTGCTTTATTTGGATTATTACAAATTATTAAGTATATTAACACTTCTTTTCATTCTAATATACATATAGAATTTAAAGATAAGTTCTTATATACTTAAGTTGATTGCTATATTTGATAAAAGGAGGTGCGTTAAAATGAAAAAGAAAGTATACAAAAAATTAACATTGACCATCGCTGCAACTGGGCTGCTATTACCAAGTACAGTAACACATGCCGCAGAACAAGCACAAAATAATCAACAAATACCTGTTTCAAAACAAACAGAAACAACTAAAACACAATCAGATGGTTTAAATAATCAAAGCGCGCCTGAAGAAGAAACGTTAACTCAAAGTCCGAGTGACACTTCAAATGAAAGTACTTCATCTAGTGTTCAGCCAAACCAACAGAGTGATACTACAACACAAAAAGAAGACCAAACAACAACACAATCAAATAATACATCGACAAATGAGGAGACAAATACAACACAAGAAGACACTTCACAAGATACGACAAAACCTCAACCAAACGATCAACCTGGAGGCAGTTCAACAGGTGCAGAAAGTTCGGACAACCCAAATGACAGCAGTAATAATACTGAAACCCAACCCGAACCTACAAATCCAGAAGAACCAAATCCAGAGGAACCAAAACCTGAAGAAACAAATCCAGAAGAAAAACCATCTTCAGGCGATAATACAGAAAAACCTGAAGATAATAGTGAAAATGATAAAGGACAAGGTGGCGGTACGATTCCACAAAGAGGAGAGGGCGGTTCACATCCAGTTGAACCATCACCTGAAAAACCTGTGCCAGACGAACCAACACCAGAGGAGCCTGAACCAGGAGAACCATCAATGCCAGATGGACCCACTACACCAGAAACACCAGAACAAGGTCCATCAGACAATAATTTACCAAGCAACAATAAATCTGGACAAAATTCATATCAACCGAATCAACAAGTCACGCCAACTTCAAGCTATCATCCATCAGCTGACTATATACCGAACAGTTCTAATTTCGCTTCGGCAACACCTTCTTTAAATGGAGGCTTAAATGAACAGCAAGCTTCGGATGAAGTAATGCCTTTTTCAAATTTAGGTTTAATTGGTGACCGTTATGGACATTTGATTACAGGATCATTTAGATATAATCCATTCATCGTGCATCAAGTAGGTATGATTAGTGATGATACGCAGTCTACTGAAGATGATGTTCATGCAGTGTTGCAACCGCAAAATTTTAGTAATAATAGTAATTTAAATAATTTACAGCAAAGTACGGGCTACTTCAAATATCAGTATTTCAGTCCTATGAGAGCGCAACAATATTATGCAAATCTAGACTTGCAAATTTTAGGATTAGTAACAAGTGACTTAGGCTCAATGCCAGATTTAAAAGAAGTAAAACGAGATAAGCATGCTGAAGCTAAACAGACAACTAAACCTTCAGAAGATACAAAACAAAATGCAGATAAAGCGAAGAAGAAACAAGAAGAAAAAACAACTGATAATCAGAAATACCCACGCTTACTCAACACTTTGTTAATTGTATTCGGGGTTGCATTTATCTGGTTTATTGTATTAATGATTATGAAACGAAAGAAGCAATAATATAGTATTTAGATTAGTAACTATATTAATAGAACCTAATTCAAAAAAATCACGCAACAAGTTCGAGAGTAACCTGTTGCGTGATTTTTTAATATCCAATCATATGAAAAATAAATGATACAGATTCTTGCATTTTTTTAAGATCGTCTGCGAATAATAATTGAATGACGACCACGTAACTATTCATGAAGATATGAATTAAAATGGGTACGGCAATACGCTTGGTGTAAATATAAAAACCAGCTAAAATAAAGCCCATACCAAAATAAATTAAAATAAAGTTTGGGTCGTTATGTGCCATAGCGAATAATGCTGAGCTGACTGTGCCAGCAATGATAAAACGTATGACTTTATTACCTCTAAGAATATTGAAAATCTCACCGAAGATAACCTTTCTGAATACGAATTCTTCTAAGAAAGGTCCAGCAATTGCCACGAGTACAATAAAAATAGGTGCTTCTTGAATAATTTTCATAATGCCGGTTGTATTCGGGCTTGGCTGATCGATTTTAAATACAAAATGATTTAATAGAGAAGCAATAATTTGATATAACAGTACGACAATGAGCCCTACAATGGCCCAAAGAATGACATAACGTTTTTGGACTTTCGGTTGTAATTCTAAACGTGTTTTGTTTTTGATTTTATAATTCATCCACAAAATTACCAATGCTGCTAAAATCATTAAAATGACTTGTGTGTATGATGTCGTAAGCATAAGTTGTTTGCCTTTAAAATGATCAAACAAACCAGCACGATACAACATCTGTGGACCGAACAATGCAAGTCCATAAACGATCAAGGTTAGGATTGAAAACCATAGTCGTGACATAATGTAACTCCTCCATACTATCTAGTTGCTATATTCATTTTAAACTAAAAGTTTGTGCGAGGAAAATAAAATTCTAATTGCTTGATGTATTGACCAATTTTGATTAATATAGAAAGTGGATTAGCACTCAGGATATGAGAGTGCTAAACAAAACTTGATATGTAAATAAATCAAATATGAAATAAACAATTGCAACAGATTAGAGGAGGAACGACCATGCTTAAACCATTAGGGAATCGCGTGATAATTCAAAGAGTTGAAAGTGAACAAACAACTAAGAGCGGAATTGTATTAACTGATAAAGCGAAAGAAAAATCTAATGAAGGTAAAGTTATCGCAGTCGGACCAGGCAGAACTTTAGATAATGGTACTGTTATTACGCCTGAAGTTAAAGAAGGCGACACTGTGGTATTTGAACAATATGCCGGAAGTGAAGTACAAGTCGGTGAAGACAAATACCTTGTTATCAGTGAAGAGGAAATTCTAGCTATCGTACAATAATACATCAATCATAACAAATAACAGGAGGCTATAAACATATGGCTAAAGAAATAAAATTTTCTGAAGATGCACGTCAATCAATGCTTCGCGGTGTAGATCAACTTGCGAATGCAGTCAAAGTAACAATCGGACCTAAAGGTCGTAACGTGGTGCTAGACAAAGAATTTACTGCACCTTTAATTACAAATGACGGGGTAACGATTGCGAAAGAAATTGAACTTGAAGATCCATATGAAAATATGGGTGCAAAATTAGTGCAAGAAGTTGCGAATAAAACAAATGAAATTGCTGGGGACGGTACAACAACAGCTACAGTACTTGCACAAGCAATGATTCAAGAAGGATTAAAAAACGTAACAAGCGGTGCGAACCCTGTTGGTTTACGTAAAGGTATTGATTTAGCAGTAGGCGAAGCGGTACAAGCTTTACATGATCAATCTCAAAAAGTTGAAAATAAAAATGAAATTGCACAAGTTGGTGCTATTTCAGCAGCTGATGAAGAAATCGGCCGATACATTTCAGAAGCAATGGATAAAGTTGGTAATGACGGTGTTATCAGTATTGAAGAATCAAACGGCTTCAACACAGAATTAGACGTAGTTGAAGGTATGCAATTTGATAGAGGTTACCAATCTCCATATATGGTAACTGACTCTGAAAAAATGGAAGCTGTATTAGAACGTCCATATATCTTAGTGACTGATAAAAAAATCAGCTCATTCCAAGATATCCTTCCATTATTAGAACAAATTGTTCAATCTAATCGCCCGATTTTAATCATTGCTGACGAAGTAGAAGGTGATGCTTTAACAAACATCGTATTAAACCGTATGCGTGGAACATTTACTGCAGTCGCAGTTAAAGCACCAGGTTTCGGTGATCGTCGTAAATCAATGTTAGAAGACATTTCAATTTTAACAGGTGCACAGTTCATCACTGATGACTTAGGTTATGACTTGAAAGATGCATCTATTGATATGTTAGGTACAGCGAATAAAGTGGAAGTTACTAAAGACAATACAACAATTGTTAACGGTGACGGAGATAAAAATTCTATCGATGCACGTGTATCACAAATCAAATCACAAATTGAAGAAACTAACTCAGATTTCGACCGTGAAAAATTACAAGAACGTTTAGCTAAATTAACTGGCGGCGTAGCAGTAATTAAAGTCGGTGCTGCAAGTGAAACAGAATTAAAAGAACGTAAATTGCGTATCGAAGACGCATTGAACTCTACACGTGCAGCAGTAGAAGAAGGTATTGTTGCTGGTG
This sequence comes from Staphylococcus sp. HMSC061G12, assembly GCF_001838465.1. Lineage (NCBI taxonomy): Bacteria > Bacillati > Bacillota > Bacilli > Caryophanales > Staphylococcaceae > Staphylococcus > Staphylococcus sp. HMSC061G12. The sequence goes on along the minus strand of NZ_KV837036.1, from coordinate 35,516 downwards.
GCGGTACTGCATTAGTGAATGTATACAAACGTGTCAGCGAAATTGAAGCTGAAGGTGATGTTGAAACAGGTATTAATATCGTCTTAAAAGCATTAGAAGCACCTGTACGTCAAATTGCTGAAAATGCTGGTTTAGAAGGTTCAATTATCGTTGAAAAATTAAAACATGCAGATCCAGGTGTTGGTTACAACGCAGCTACTGGTGAATGGGTGAATATGTTAGATGCAGGTATCGTAGACCCTACAAAAGTAACACGTTCAGCATTACAAAATGCTGCAAGTGTAGCAGCAATGTTCTTAACAACAGAAGCTGTAGTAGCTAAAATTCCTGAAGAAAATAATGATGCAGGCAACCCAGGAATGGGCATGCCAGGCATGATGTAAGAGATATCATAAATAAAGCAGTTTAATTCATAAACTGCTATCAATAGAAAAGGCGCTTCATTAGTATGTATAGCTAATGAAGCGTCTTTTTTGATAAATTTTACTTAAATATGTGCTTTAAGGTAGGCGATATGTTCTTCACGTGTTGCCCAGCTGGTCGCAAAGCGTACGATTTTATGCGTCTCGTTATACTTCTCCCAACAAGTGAATTTTATATATTCACTCAATCTTTCAATTGTTTCATTGTTCATAATAAAGAATTGCTGATTGGTTGGTGAATCTAAATAGAGTTGGTAGCCTTTTTCAACAAATGCTTGTTTTAATTGCATTGCCATATCCACTGCATGTCGACTGATATCTAAATATAAGTTATTTGTAAATAATTCAGCAAACTGAACACCGATTAAGCGGCTTTTCGCAAGTAAGGCACCGTGTTGTTTAACAATAGATGTAAAGTGCCTCGGCTCATTGTTGCTTGTGAAGACAATAGCTTCACCACATAAAGCTCCGATTTTAGTACCACCTATGTAAAAGACATCTGCATATTTGGCAATATCCTTAATATCTAAATCAGCTTCATCACTGACTAAACCATAACCTAAACGCGCACCATCAATGTATAATGGGATCTCATATGTTTTACACATGTTTGAGATGCTTTCTAATTCTGATTTTGTGTATAAGGTTCCGTATTCAGTAGGATAAGAAATATAAACCATACCTGGATAAACCATATGTTTATAGTTTGAGTCTTCATAGAAGTCATCAATATAATTTTTTACTTGATCAGCAGTGATTTTACCATTGTCAGAAGGTACCGTTAATACTTTATGACCACTGAATTCAATCGCACCGGATTCATGTACACTGATGTGACCAGTGTCCCCGGCAATGACACCTTCGTATTTGTTTAGCATTGCGTTAATTACAACTTGATTCGTTTGTGTTCCACCGACTAGAAAATAAATAGCAGCTTCTGGCATATCGATAGCTTGTCTGATTTTACTAATTGCATCAGAAGTAAATGTATCATTGCCGTATCCAGACTCCTGTACGTAATTAGTTTGAACTAATTTTTCTAAAACTTTTTCATGTGCACCTTCTAGATAGTCATTTTCAAAAGATATCATGGGTCCTTCCTCCAATTCATAGTATTTTTTATAATGCAATTCTAGCTGCAAAGCAAAAGAGGCATAAGTAGTACCAATATTCTGAAAACATTATTTAGAATTCAAGAACTAATGTACCAAAATCACATCTTTTCAAAAGTCTTATACAGTTAGAGAATGTTTTAATAATAATGCGGTTAGTTGATTGTGTCAACTACAAGATAATACTTTTATATTTTAATCTTGCAAAGCTTTGGCTGTTAATACTGTAAAATAGAGGAGTTATATAAATTATAGCGATTTTTTGACAATTCATATTATGGTAGTAAAACAGACGCTTTTTTAAGTGATCATACATAAAAAAACTCTGATGGACTAAGCGGTCGATCAGAGTTTAACTAATTATTTATTATTGTTGTAAGTCAGCGATACCTTTTGCGATAGATTCGAACACATGAGGGATATCGTCTTTTTCGATACAGCTGAAAGCAACACGGATATCAGTTTTGTTCAAAGCAATTGTACCGATAGAATATGCTTCGATTAAGTGTTTACGTAATGCTTCCGCATCAACATCTTTAACTTGAATTGCCATGAAATAACCAGAGTTGAAATCATAAGGTGTCCAGTAAGCTTTAAATTGCTCATCATATACCACTGATTTTGTGACTTCATAACGTTCGCGTAAAGTATCGATGTGACGTTGCACATCCGCTTCAAACGCTTCACGATGTTCAGGTTGCAATACATATTGAACTGCACTTTGTGAAGGCATAGGACCACTTGAGATATTACTACGGATTAAACCTTTAACTTTAGCTTCTAAGACAGCTTTAGTAATTTCATCATTAATACCGAAAGTAATAAAGCCGACACGTAAGCCCCAAGCAAAGAATTCTTTAGTTGCACCGTCTAATCTCACCGGTAAGATATTTTCTGATTCAAGCTGTGTTAATGCTGAGAATAATGATTGCGTATAAACATCTTCATAGAATAGACCATAATACGCATCATCAACAATTGTAATTACTTTAGTACCGCGATCAGCTAAGTCTTTAATTGCTTTAGCGATAACATCAACTTGATCTGCAGTTGGTGTATAGCCTGTTGGGTTATTTGGGTAATTCAACAATAAGATGACTTTGTCTTGATCATAATTTTCTAAAGCTTCAACAAAACCATCAGTTGTGTAGCGATTTTGTTCATCAAAGATAGAATATGTTTGAATATCAGCACCATGACGCGTATTAAAAATTAATTTATAGTTGCCCCAGTTCTGTACAGGTAATAATAACGTATCACCAGCATTAACAAATAAGTCAGCTAAAATAGATAAGCCATGTGTTAATGCGTTTGTCACGATAGGTCTAGAAATTTGTTTTTGTTCTAGATCAGGATTTTCTTTTAGAATTTTTTCTTCCCATAACGCACGTAATGTTTCTAATCCTTGCGGTGGCGCATAAGGGAAAATTTCATCTGGATCTAGATGTTGGTATAAACCGTAGATTGTATCAGAGTATAATTTTCCATTATCATCTGTCGCCATACCAATTGTTGCGTTATACTTTGTTGCTTTAGCTTCTGCTGATTGAGATAAAATGCCTTTAGGATAAAACATGTGTTTACCTAAGTCAGACAGCATGTCCAATATCACAGGGTTAGATTGTGTAAGTTGCTCATTTAAATCAAGCGCTAATGGATTCATAATAATTCCGCCTCACTTTTTAAAGTCTTCATACATTACTATATTATCTTGAATGAGCTTAAATAGAAAGTAGAGAACGACGATTTTCAGAAAATATGGTCGATTATTCTAAATGTATCCTTAAAAATAGAAAAACTAACCATGAATACCCAATAATTATTTGATATACTGATTATATTTGAGGTGAAAATATTGAAACATTTGACTAAAATTTTTGTGATTATCGCAATTCTAGCGTTTTTAGCTGGTGCTTATTTTCAATTTATTGAAGATGAAGGCGCAAGTATTAAAATGTTTTTAGCGGCCATCATGTTCATGATTTGTGCTTTTATCAGTCGTAATAATGATCGGAAGAAAAGAGAACAGTATAAACGTAAAAAGTAACTGTACAAGTGCATTGTGCAGTTACTTTTTTATTGCTTCTGTGTATATACAATATATACAGAAAAGACTTATTTTTGAGTGATTATGTAAAGATTACGTAAAAATCATAGACATAACTGTTATATCTGTGTATACTGTGTATATACAGTTAGGGAGGAAGTTAGATGAAAATACTGCTTAAGAATAATAGTGAATATCCGATATATGAACAAATCAAGCAGCAGATTAAAGAAAATATACTCAAAGGTTATATTTCTCCCGGTGATCATCTTCCCTCTATGAGAGAACTTGCGAAAGACTTACGCGTAAGTTTAATTACGACCAAACGTGCTTATGAAGATTTGGAGAAAGATGGGTTTGTGACCACAATCAGGGGAAAGGGTACTTACGTTAAAGAGCAAGACAATGCGATATTGAAAGAAAAGCAATTTATAGTCATCGAAGATTTAACGAAATCATTAGTAAAAGAAGCAAAAACAATCGGTATGCCGCTTGAAGAGTTGAATGAAATCTTAGCATTAATCTATGAGGAGGAAAATGAATGATAGAAAAAGCTATCGATGTACAGTCACTTTCGTATCATCATAAAAACTTCGAGCTTAAAGATATTTCATTTCATGTTCCAAAAGGTTATGTGACAGGTTTCATTGGCGCTAATGGTGCAGGTAAAACAACCATTATTCGTTTATTGATGAACTTGATTCATCGAGAATCTGGATATATTGAAATGCTTGGACATGAAATGCCGAAACAAGAAAGAGAAATCAAAGAACAAATCGGTTTTATTTATTCGGAATTATACTTGAATGAAAAATGGACAATCGAAAAAGTAGAGCGATGTATTGGACCGATGTATCGCAATTGGAATCATGATATTTTTCACCACTACATAGAACGATTTAAACTTCCGCTTAAGAAGAAGATTAAGACGTTTTCAACAGGAATGAAGATGAAACTTTCCTTTGCGATTGCATTCAGTCATCATGCGAAGTTGTTCATTTTAGATGAACCGACAGCAGGATTAGACCCTATCGCAAGAAATGAAGTACTAGAAATTATCCAAGAAGAACTCATTAATGAAGATGTTTCAGTTTTCTTTTCAACACATATAATTTCAGATATTGAGAAAATCGCAGATCATCTTGTTTATCTTAAAGATGGGCAAATTATCTTCAATGAACCGAAATATGTATTGTTGGATGATTACCAATTAATACGTGGTAGTGTCGAAGATTTGGATGAGGAATTAAAAAGTTACATTATCAATTTGAAAATTAAACAAACGGGTTATGTAGGATTAACGAAAGAAGCGGATGCTTTCAAAGAAATCTTTGGTGACCGAGTAGAAATTTCTAAACCGACCATTGAAGAATTGATGGTTAATGTAGAAAAGGGTGGCTTAGATGAAGCAAAGCTTGGTGAAGTGTTATGAAGACATTGCTCAAAAGAAACTTACTATTAAGAAAATATACTTTAATTGTTTATGCATTGATGATTATACTTGCGCCAGTTGTATTGCCATTGATTAAAGGTGATTCGGTATGGAGTTTTATTATTAAAAATATCTTTGCGGCGCTTGTTATGTTTATCATTATTTTTGATAGCGGACAAGTCTTCAGATTGCAATTTAAATTAGGCGGTAATAAAGCTTATTACTTCAATCACAGCTTACCTTTTTCAGCACGTCAGCAGTTAAATACACATTATTTAACAACACTATTGTTAGCATTAGCAGGTGCAATCGTGTTGATTGTGTATAATGACGTGCCGCAAGGTGCAGAGATTAATAGTATTGAACTGATGACGCCTTTGACATTTATCGCAATTAACCTTTTGGGTCACGCACTCGCTTTCCCCAAAAGTTCTGAAGTCAGAAGGGATTTTATTCCTTATTGGGGCTATATCGTTGTTGCGAATATTGTTGTACCGATTTTAATCGCAATTGGTTTCTTGTTGATCGCAGTTGTGACAGAACGTTTTGATATGATGTCAGACAAAATGGTGGAAGTTTATATCAATAGGTTTGTGCTTTGGTCTGGCTTATTATGTATCGTAATTTTTGTGGGAACATATTTTTATCAGCTTAAAAAAATTAATTCAAATCAATAGTCATTTAAAAGGAGGTCTTTTGATGAAACTTGAACATATTACAAAACAATACGGTTCTAACAAGGTATTAGATAATATTGATTTTAAATTTGAACAAAGCCGCATTGTCGGTTTGATTGGGAAAAACGGTGTAGGTAAAACGACATTAATGAAAGTCATGAACGGCAACATTATTAATTACTCAGGAAAGGTAAATTTAGGTCCTGATGAACGCGTCGGTTATTTAATTGAGCACCCTAAACTTTATGATAATAAATCAGGCTTATATAATTTGAAAATCTTTGCGCAAGTCTTAGGTAAAGGCTACGACAAAGCTTATGCACAAAGTATTATTGATGCATTCGGCATGGCGCCTTATATCAAAAAGAAAGTCAAAAAATACTCTATGGGTATGAAACAAAAACTTGCGATTGCAGTGTCATTGATGAATAAACCGAAATATTTAATTTTAGATGAACCGACAAACGGTATGGATCCAGATGGTTCAATTGATGTGCTTGAGACCATTCAGCGATTAGTTAAAGAGTTAGATATGAAAATTTTGATTTCGAGTCATAAATTAGAAGACATTGAATTAATTTGTGACCGTGCAGTGTTCTTAAGAGATGGCCATTTTGTACAAGATGTGGATATGGCGAAAGGGACACCGACAGATGTGACAGTCTTGGAATTAGGAAAAGACTTATCAGATGAGAAATTTAAAGAGGTTTTAGATTATTTGACGATTCATTTCAGTATCTTACAAAGTCATAAAGATTCTGGTGAAATTTCATTAAAATCAATCAAAGATTACAAAGAATTATTAAAAGGACTTGCAGGATTAGACGTCTTCCCAGAATACATTGAAACACGTAAACAATCATTACGTGATACGTACTTCAATATTAATCAAAGAGGTGAGAAAAAGTGAATCTATTCCAACTCGTAAAACATGACATTATCAGTATCTTAAGAAGTCCATTAACGTATTTAGCACTTATTTTAACATTACTTCCAATTATCGGGATGACAGCATTGATTAATCAACAAATGCATAAAGTAGATGGAGATATTATTATGGCCATGGGCAGCTGGTTCTTCTCTATAGTTGGATTACTGTTTATGATTAAAACAATCACAAGAGATATTTCTCAAGGTACGATTCAATTGTATTTAAACAAAACGAGCAATCGTATAAAGTATTTCATTGCGAAAGTCTTATCTATCGCATTTATCGCGATTTTAATCACAGTGCTTTTAGATGTGCTTGTTTTAATTATTCAAGCCGTTACAAAAGGACCTGATGTGAAAGATGAGAAGATGTTGCAGATTTTATGGTTCTACTTTATTTTCTTATTATTCTTTGGTCTGTTGTTATTCTTGGTAGCGTTAATCGTGCCAAAACCAGCATTGATTTATGCGTTAGGTATATTCTTAGTCTTGATTGTGCCATTTGCGGAACCATTTCTACCTATGATTCCGAAAATTGGAGATGATATCCAAAAAGCATTGAAGTATATTCCGTTCAGTTATTTAACGAACAAAACAACGACAGGGGACTTCAAATTCAGTAATTGGCAATGGTTTATTTCAGCGGCTTCGATTGTTGTCTTATTTGTTACTAATACGCTATACATTACAAAAAAAGATATTTAATCAAAAAAGCCGGAATGCTAGTTCATGTACTCTAGCTTCCGGCAGTTTTATTATGGGTTCAGTAATTTGTTCATGATAGAGTTGTAAACTTCTTTCCAAAGATTTGAATCTGTTTTGAAGCGGTTGCTGATGACAACATGAGTTTGTTGTACGGCTTCATCATAATTTTCATCATCTTTATCTGGAAGTAATTTTTTTCTAGTTTCTTCAACGAAGACTTGTGCAGCTTTTGCGCGTGGGCCCCATACATTTTCTTGTTCGTATTGATCATTTAAGAATACGAAAATTGGAATTGCACGTGCTTTACCATTCGTTAAATATTGATCAATCAAGTCTGTGTCTTGGTCTCTATGAAAGACGCGTACTTCGAGGTCTAACAATTCGCTGATGTGTTTTAAGATCGCAATATTCATCATGGCATCCCCACACCAATCTTCAGAAATTGCGAGTACTTTACGATATGACTTTTGCTTGACTTGTTCGATACGTGAATCATCTTCAGGTACTGTAAAACTTTCATAAATCTTAAGCAGACCTTCTTGATTTTCTTTCATCTCAGAGATATACGTATCTAAATCTTGAGCATTTTGAAAATATGTTTCTAATTTTGTCATCGATAAAACCCCCTTTGTTAATTGATAATATTATATCAACAAATGATTCAGAATTAAAAGGAAAGGTTGTGAAAATTCTAAAGATTATATAGTGTTGCAAATGTAGTTAATATATTTTGAAGAAAAAGTAATATATAAGTGAAATAGCACCGTGCAATTTCTAAAAATAGTAGTATGATAAATATGTGCGAAAAATACATACGAAAGAGCAGTAAAAAGGAGTGATTCTTTTGAAGTATAAATTAGTCGCAGTACTTATGTTTTCAACGATAAGTGTAATAACTTTATTGATTTCAGGGTATATGAGTAGTACAAAATCAGTTGATTTATCAGAAATGACAATTAACAACATGAAGATGAATCAATCATTTAATCCAAAGGGTTTTAATGAAAATCATAATATTCAAGTCGACCGCTTTGCGTTTTATTACAATGATAAGCATCCTAATTTTGTGGTGAAAGTTGATAAGGCACATCATAAAATTAATGGAATGGTTGTTATTAAGGATAAACAAATTGAAACGAACATGGGCTTTAAAGTAGGAGATGATATCAGCGATGTCATTCAAGCACTAGGCAGCAGTTACCAATTAACAGAAGGTAAGAATGGTTATAAAACGTTGAATTATGTTGATAAAGAAAATCATTTAAAACTTAAAGTCTTATATCAAGATGATGAAATTAAACGAATTGAATATTTCAAATGAGAATTCTAATTAAAGATGGCGTACTTGAAAGGCAATTTAAGCGGCCATCTTTTTACATAAGATAATATTTTCTTTAGGCCAAAGGGGAAACATTTTAAAAGCTTTGCAAGTTAAAGTATAATTCAAGTAGATTTTGGAGGTGGCCATTGTGAATAAAATTACATTTTTAAATGATTTAGAAAGTGAATTAAGATGGTTGCCTAGAGACGAAAAAGATAAAATTATGTATGAATACGAAGATGTGTTCTACGAAGGTGAAAGAGAAGGGCGCTCAGAACACGATATTCTAAATGAAATGGAAAGCCCGAAAAAAATAGCAAAAGAAATTTATGCGCAAAAAGCTATCAAGAATGCTGAATATGCGCCGAACGCACAAAATGTCACCAAAGCTGTTCTCGCTACGTTAGGTCTAGGCATTTTATCTTTAATTATCATATTGATTCCATTATTCTTTGTGGTTATATTTATGATTATATTATTGCTTGCTTCGCTCGTACTTTTATTATCTCCAATCATTTTATTTGTAGCGAATGTGATGAGCGGATTTTCACAATTTGTTTTCAGCGATTTCTTATTTGCCTTTAGTTACACAGGTCTTGGAATTATCTTTATTGTCTTTATCTTCAAATTGGTTGAAGTGATTTATAAATTAATTCTGAAGTATTTACGTTGGAATTTGAAATTGATTAGAGGGAGCATAAGCGCATGAGAAAACTTTTATTAATTGGCATGATCACGTTTGTTGCTTTCTTCTCACTCGGCACTTTAGTCTGGTTTGTTCATGATCAAAGTAATTTGCCAGAGGAGCGTGTTGAAAAAACATTTCATAATAAAGACATTCAAGATATTTCAATCAGCGGCAATCGTGCAGACATCAAAATTGTACAAGGTAAGGAATTGAAGCTTAAATATAAAGGACAACGTCCTATTAATTTCTCAGAACATAATCATATCCTTAAAATTTCTGAAGATAAAAAGGATGAAATAGCGCCTAATATTAATCCATACAAAAGAACGAAACAAGAAATGATTGTCGAGGTACCAAAGAAACAATTAAATGATATTAATATTTCAACAGATATCGGCGCAATTAAATTGGATGGTGTACAAGCTGCGACAACCACAATTTGGAATAACATTTCAGATGTACATATTAAAGATTCCAAGTTGGAAAGTGTAGATATGAAATCAGAGAGCAGTAAGTTGGCATTTGAAAATAGTACGTTAAAAAACGGCAATTTCAAAATTCATTCTGGCGGTATCAGTGGAGATCATTCATTAGTAAAAGAAAGTATTTTTATATTAGGTACGGGTCATATCAATTTCTCAAAGATGGCGAATTCTTGTGATATTAAAGCCTCAACGAAAAGTGGCAATATTACGTTAAGCTATTTACACCCGCCGAAAGATACACTGTTAAGATTAAACCCTGCTGAAGGTAAGAAGTTGGTAAAAAATCCTCACTTTAAAAATGATAAAGTCGGTAAGGGTGAAAATGTTTTAGAATTCTATACGAATAAAGGTAATATCACAATCGAATAATGAACGTTTCAACAAAAAAACGATTTTCATCAAATGTTAGATGAAAATCGTTTTTCTTTGTCTATATTTCTATTCAATTATAATGTGCTGGATTCTGTTTGTTGTTGTTCTAAAACGCCGTCTTCCATTTGGTATACTTTATCGCAGAATTTCATTAAACGTTCATCGTGTGTTACGACAAGACAGGTTTTATTTAATTCCTTGGTTTCTTTCTTTAAGATGTTCATGACTTCCATCGCATTTTCAGTATCTAGTGAAGCGGTAGGTTCATCGGCTAAGATAATAGATGGATTTGTATACAATGCTTTGACAATCGCAACACGTTGTTTCTGGCCGCCAGAAATTTCGCTTGGCAGCTTATTTTGAACTTCACTTAAACCTAATCGTTCTAATAAGTTAGTCAATGCTTCATCACTTAGCACATCTTTCTTTTGTTTTTTCAACAAGGTAAATTGCTGTTTGACTGTTAAGAAAGGAACCAAGTTTGTGGCTTGCAAGATAAAGCCGATTTCGTTCATACGCGTATGTGCTAATTGCTTTTGAGAAAGATGTGTAATGACTTGGCCATTCACATAAATTTCACCTTCAGTCGGTGTTTGTAATGCTCCGGCCATCGTCAAGAACGTACTTTTTCCTGATCCAGAGGGGCCGATGATGCCGACGAGTTCGGTCTTATTAAATTGTACTGTCGTTGGTTTAACAGCTTCGATAATTTTATTACCATCTTTAAAACGCTTCGTGACGTCTTTAAACTCTAACATTAGTATTTTCACTCCTTTTTATCCAATGGCTTTTAATGGGTCTACTTTACGGATCGTTAAAATAGAGAACAGACTTCCAATGAGTGATACAACAATCAAGACAAGTCCATAGATGATTAATGTCACAGGATTAAATGCGACAGGCACAGCATTCGGTAAAAAGGCACCTGTGATTAGTGTCAGTGCTAACCCGATTAATGTACCGATTAAAGAAATCATAAAGGTTTGTGCTAAAACGACTTTAGCTAAGTAACCATTTGTGAAACCTTGTGCTTTCAATACACCGAATAAGTTTGTTTTTTGAAGTGTAATGACATATAAGAAAATACCGATGACTGTTGCTGAAATAATAAATAAGAAAGTAATCATAAAGTTAAGTGTCAGATTTTGTGCAGTGTAACCAGGTAAATTTTCAACGAAGTTTTCAATGCTGACCGCTTCTAAATCAGAATTGAGTGATTTATCTTTCCAATCTTTGTCACGAACCACAACAGCATTCGTTTTATCTTTGGTTAATTTCGGATTGATACTTTGAATTGTATTATAATTACCGAATAATACAGGTGATGCGTTATATTTTGCGCTTTCCGTAAATCCAACAATTTTCAGCTTTTCATCTGATTGGGATAAAGATAATTTATCGCCGATTTTAAAGCCTTTATCTTTTAAAGTTTCATCTGCGATGACCTCATTATCTTTATTAAATTTATGTCCTTCTAGTAATTTAGGAATTAAGAATGATTGTTTGGATACGCCGAATAAGAGGGCATTTTCTTCTTTTTGACCATTAGAAACAATAACGGCAGATTGTTTGAGTAATGCGGATTCTTTAAATGTATTTTTTGTTTCTTTTGTATCGAAGACAGATTGAGCGACAGTTTGATTCGCATCTTTATTTAAGACAATCGCATCTGCATGCCATTTATCTATACCTTCACGGTTCATATTGATTAAACCGCTTGCAAGGCCTGAAAGTAAAAAGAGCAGGTAACTGATCATAATCAGCACACCGATGATTAATCCGAATTTTAATTTATTTCGTTTCATCTCGTTCCAAGCTAAAAACATAGGAGAACTCCTCTCGAGTATTTAATTTTGAATGTTGAGTTGATTATGATTGAAGACTATCAACTTAATTAATCAATTATAACTTATATAACTCAAATATGAAAAATAAAGCAAAATGTATCAAACTTTTTTGCGAATACTTTTAATAAAAGAAGTGAGTTGGGAGTTAATTTAGATTGGGATAAAGAATTTCAATATATTATTAAATCAAGTAAAGTCTTGCTTTTTCTAATAGAGCAGATAAAAATAAAAGCGAAAAGACTTTAGCACAGTGTCTTTCCGCTTTTAATCTATTATTCAGATGCGAAGGCAATGTCTGTATCGATTTCGCCATGAAGAGAGGTAATGTCTAGTTCGTTGTGGTTAAGCCATTGATTAAAATCAATACATACAGGTGTTTGATTTTCGCCTAAACTGATCCAAGCTTTCATTGTTTCTGGTTGATACATAGATGTATGAATAGTACCAGACCAGCTGCTGAAGAGCTTACTGTAAATTTCATATTGCGGATCATTAAAAACTTCAAAAGCTTTCATTTTATCCATATGGATATCTGTTTGTTTTAAAGTTTTAGCTAATCGTGCTTTAGATTCTTTGGTGTAGTTACGATTTTCATGCGTCAGCAACTTGAAATGGTTAGTGCACGTACGATCATAACGTACATCTAGACCTCTAGGTGTCACTTCTACAATCGCGTGTTGATTATGTTTATCCATCATAATATAACTGAATGAACTACGATGAGGAATTTCTTTTAATAAACGAATGGCTTCATCTGTATCACGACAAAGTTCTAAAATTAAGCGTCCAATCATATAACAAACAAACCCGTCTTGTGGATGTTTACGATGCATAAAATTATAGCCCATAGCGAGACCCGCAGAATTAAGCCCATCCATTCTGCCTGTGACGCGAGAAGTAGGACCAATTTGGGCTAATCCACCGTCATTTGGTTCATATAATAAATAGCGACCATCATATGTGGCAGGGTGATAGTCATAATTGCGCACTAAATAATTGTCGCCAAGAAAGACTGTACAGCCACTGTCTTTCTTAATAGGTGTAAAGCGATAGTGTGCAAAATTAAAAACAATTTGTCTAATCGGTAACTCAAGCACTTCACGCATACCCATTAATTCTTCCCAAATTTGCGGTGCATATTGTTGGAAGATTGCATGTGTTTCATTAACATCGATATCAAAGCGTGGTAAGCGTTTCTTCCATTCTTTTTCTCTATTTTGCATGAGTTTAGTTGTTTTCATCCACTTGCCTGTTTCAACACCTAAATCATAATGTGATCCTCGAAATGTCATAATATCTGAGTGTACTTTTTGCATTCAAAATAACCCCTTAATGTTTCTCTTGATAATGTTACAAGAATGTAATTATTTATTAATAGACTTGGGAAATCAAACCATATTATAATATATTTGTAGAGAAAAAACTGTAAATACGGTTTGTAAATGTCACTTGAAACGAAGATAGATTACGTTTAGAGGTGATTCATATGGTACAAGATTATTATAATAAAGCATATGCCGCTGTTTACAGATGGTGGAGAGGCGCGTAATTCGTAATTCTTGTGATTTTAAGAGGTTAACCTTTTTCGGTTAGCCTCTTTTTAGTATAATGGCTTTAGACATGCTTTAGCTTTTTTAATATAGGGTATATGTTTTAATGACCAATTTAAGTATGCTATTATTAGAGCATGCAGGCGATTATTTTTATAGAGGTGAAATCAAAATGTTAGACTTTATTAAAGGCTTTTTTAAATTCTTCTTCAGTTTAGCACTTATCGTGTCAGTTGTAGTTGGCGTAGGTGTGGCTGTATTTGCTTTCATCTTCAAGAAAGACTTTGAAGATATCGAAAGAAGAACAAAAGAAATCGTTGCTGATATTGAATCAGGCAACAGTAATTAATTGTAATAGAATTAATGTAAAAGCACTTGCTGAGTTGAATTCAGCAAGTGCTTTTTTCATGAGCCTAAAAGGCTAAGAAGCGTTACGACATAATGTGATTTGGACAATATCAAGCAAAGAAAGTTTAATTTGCTGCTGTTGTTTCAGATTGATACCGATTAAGACTTGATCTAAGTAATTGATTTTGTCTGGCATCATTTTGATAGTTTGTATCCAACCTCCTTTAAAGTAGCGCACACGAATGGGACATTGTTCTTGAAATGCGATATGAATCTGTTGGTTCAATTCATGAATTTGATCTTCAGATAAAATAGGGCGTTCTATCTTAGTTTGATCTACCGCATATTGATGCAGACGTTCAAACTGTTCGGGCAATGTCGCAAAAGGTGCCCATTTCACCATGCCTCTGCCCATCGGGATATTCGCATCGAGCTCCTCCCGTGGAATTTTTCGATAATCTGTTTCTTCTTTAGACGTTTCCATCACTATCACCTGCTTGAGTAAGAGTTGATAATTTCATTATACGAACACTTGTTCGTGTTTTCAACTGTAATTAATAGTTTAGCAGAAGAAAACCGTTTCAGAATTGAACTATTATCATTTTTCAGAATAATCCCGTACAATAGGAGGTAAGATGAGGAGGTAATAATATGACGAAATCAGGTTATATTGGATCTTACACAAAGAAAGAGGGTAAAGGGATTTACCGCTTCGTACTAGACGAAGACAAAGCAGCAGTCACTGAAGTTGCGACTGCCTATGAAATTGAGGCTTCTACTTTTATTGCACGCCACAATCAATTTTTATATGCGATTACGAAAGAAGGCGAACGCTGCGGTGTCGCAAGTTTCAGAGTTGAAAATGACGGCACATTGACTTTACTTAATAAATGCTTAGACTCTGTCGAAGGCACAGGATGTTATATTTCTGTATCAGAAGATGGCAATTATTTATTTGAAGCGGTCTATGGTGCAGGACTTTTACGTTTATACGAATTAGATGCAGCAACAGGTGAAGTTGTACGTTTGATTGAAGAGTTGGAACATAAATATCCGACAGGCCCGCATGAACGTCAAGAACATGCACATGTCCATTATGTGCAACAAACTCCAGATAAAAAATATGTTGCTGCATGCGATTTAGGTACAGACAGAGTAGTCAGCTACACATATGATGAAGAAGGCTATCATGAAGCAGCGGTATCTGAATTTACTGCAGGTTATGGCCCACGCCATATCGCATTCCATGAAAATCAACCTTATGCATATGTTGTACATGAACTTTCAAATAAAGTGAGTGTTACTAAATATGATGACGGCCATTTTGAAGAAGTAGGCGTTTATGTAACGATTCCAGATGACTTCAGAGAAGCGACGAAACTAGCTGCAGTACATTTATCTCATGACCAACGTTTCTTATATGTCAGCAACCGTGGTCACGACAGTATTGCAGTATTCGAAGTCAGCGACAAAGGTGACGCATTAAAATTAGTTGAAATCGTGAAAACTGGCGGTGAATTCCCACGTGACTTCAATATTTCAGATGATGATCAATATATTGTATGTGCACATCAAGAAGGGGATTCTCCAGTGACTGTTTTAAAACGTAATAAAGAAACAGGCCAACTGACATTAACAGATGACAAACAACATGCTGCAGAAGGTGTCTGTGTCATTTTTGATTAAAGTAAAACAGTTGTAAATGCTATAGAGTAACCAGCATCTTTTGATAGGTGCTGGTTTTTTTATGGAAATGTTATAAGAATTATTTATCATATGAATTATAAAAGGTTATGTAACCGTTTGCATTATTTTGGTTAAATATACGGATTTTTGTGATAAAATTAAAAAAACAACATGTACAGGGGTGCTTTAAATCAGTATCAGATTTAATTTTCGATTGATTTAAAGTAAAACATGTTGAATTCAAGGGGGGATTGGTTATGCGTCATTCACATCAAACAACTTTTCGCATACCGGGACGTCTGACATTCTTTTCTCAACCAAAGAAACAAAAATCTTATAACTTAGGCCAATTAATAGGTTTGATTTTAGGACCTGTACTCTTTGCGTTGATTTTAATGTTTGTACATCCTGAAGGTTTATCACATCAAGGGGTTTTCGTTTTAGCAAGTACTGCATGGATTGCGGTGTGGTGGATTACAGAAGCGATTCCTATTCCGGCAACCAGCTTAATGCCATTAGTGCTGATGCCGATAGGTCATGTCATGGATCCTGCACAAGTTACTTCTGAATATGGTAATGATATTATTTTCTTATTCTTAGGCGGCTTCGTGCTTGCGATTGCGATGGAAAGATGGAACTTACATACACGCGTAGCTTTAATTATTATCAATAGTATCGGAACAAGTACTGGGAAAATTTTATTAGGCTTTATGTTAGCAACTGGCGGCTTATCAATGTTTGTATCTAATACAGCAGCAGTAATGATTATGATTCCAATCGGCTTAGCGATTATCGCAGAAGCGAAAGCTTTGAACGATAAAGAACATCATAAACACAATTTATCTAAATTTGAAAAGTCATTAGTCCTTGCGATCGGTTATGCAGGAACGATTGGCGGTATGGGAACATTGATTGGAACACCGCCTTTAATTATTTTGAAAGGGCAATACCATACAGCATTCGGTGAAGAAATCAGCTTTGCGAAATGGATGTTGATTGGTATTCCGACAGTTATTATCTTATTATTCTTGGCTTGGGTTTACTTACGTTTTGTTGCCTTTAAACAAGAATTGAAACATTTGCCTGGCGGTGATGATTTAATCAAAACCAAGTTGAAAGAATTAGGCAAAGTCACATTTGAAGAGAAAGTTGTTTTCACTGTCTTTACCACAGCAAGTATTTTATGGATTATCAGAGAGTTTTTACTCAAACAATGGGGACCGACCTCACTTGTTCAAGATGGTACGATTGCGATGTTCGTATCAATTTTATTATTCATTATTCCAGCTAAAAATAATAAAAAATACAAACGCATTATTGACTGGGAAGTTGCGAAAGAATTGCCATGGGGCGTACTGATCTTATTCGGAGGCGGTTTAGCTCTAGCAAAAGGTATTTCAGAGAGCGGCTTAGCGAAATGGTTAGGTGCACAATTGACAGCATTAAATGGTGTCAGTCCTTTACTCATCGTGATTGTAATCACTATGTTTGTGTTATTCTTAACAGAAGTTACATCCAATACAGCGACTGCGACTATGATTTTACCAATTTTAGCAACACTATCTGTCGCAATCGGCGTGCACCCATTATTATTAATGGTGCCAGCCGCAATGGCTTCAAACTGTGCTTACATGATGCCAGTCGGTACACCACCGAACGCTATTGTCTTCGGGACAGGTTTGATTTCTATTAAGAAAATGGCAAGTGTCGGCTTCTGGGTCAACTTAATCAGTGCAGTTCTCATTATATTAGTAGTTTATTTCTTAATGCCATATGCATTAGGAATAGATATTAGCGAACCATTAAAACCACTTAAATAATAATAAAGGAGATAGGCTAAAGTATTGTACTTTAAACCTATCTCCTTCTTTTATGTTGATTTTAATTATGATTTAAGTGCTGGTGATTGATAGATGTGTGAAAGGTTGCGACGTTTGATTTGTGCAGGTTTTAGTTGTGGTTGATCTAAATACAGACCATCAATATCATGCAATGTTAAAGTTTGTGATGTATCAAACTGATTCTCAGCAATTAATACATCTTTGTGCTGCGTATTATAGTAACCGCGAATATGAATCGCGTCTTTGGTCATAGGCCCTTCAAACTGGTTATTAATAATATAAAGTTCACGACCGCCTTGAGCTCCCATACGTTGTCCAGTCAGTACATCTGCAGTGTTTTTATCATCTTTCGTGCCTAAAAAACGCACGCCGCCAGCACAATTTAAGAAATGATTGTCCATGATATATAAGCTGTGTGCTTTAAAAGGTGTCAACGCAAAATCTTGTGTTTGATGGAACGTGTTGCGATAGATAAAAATATCGTGATAAAACTGATTGTGACGTGTTGCATGTGAACCGATTGCGCGATTCCAACTCTTGAAGCCTGGTGTTTCTGAAGGACCGAAATAGCATTCAGAAACCATAGTGTTTCTAGTAATTGTACCATCTCGCGTTCCGAATTTAGGGAAAGCACCTGGTACTTGAATATCAAGTTGTATTGCTTCAGAAAAGCTGCGATCACCATCAATATCTAAAAAGCCTTCAAAACTGCAGTGTGTGATCAGCGTATCTTCAACACCGCATGCATCAATTGCGTGACCGCCGACGATGTCTTTGAAGCGGATATTATATAATACAATACTTTGTGCGTGACCTAAGCACATCGCAGTGTTGTTGTCTGGAATACGACTTCCGTTCATATCGAATGTACCGCCGATAATTGTGATATGGCTATTGCCGGTATAGCCATGATAAAGTCCATTTCGCATCCCATTTTTAAGTAATGCATCTTTGCCTTGACGCTTAATAATTGCTTCTTCATGTAAGAATAGTGTCGTGCCTTCATAAATCGTTAAGGCACGTTTGACATGAAATTCTCCTTTCGGCACAAAAATCATACTGCCTGGATGTTGTTTTGCGAGATTTAATGCATGCTGTAATGCTTTTGTATCCTTATGTTTATTTTGACCTGTTAATCCGAATTCAGTTGGGTATATCAACATGGTTTTGACCTGCTTTCTTTATTTCATTCTTTGTATAAAACGGGGTAAACTCGATAATTTGTCAAATTTAGGTTATCCTATTAATTAACAAGATATCACAAAATTGGGGGTAACGCATTATGGCAAAAAAAGCTTTAATTGTTGTAGATTATTCATATGATTTTGTCGCACCGGACGGCAAGTTGACTTGTGGAGAACCTGGTCAGGCGCTAGACAATTTTATCGCAGAACGTATGGAAGCGTATGATAAAGAAGGGGAAGCAATCTTTGTCATGATGGATCTGCATTATGAAAACGATCCGTATCATCCAGAAAGTAAATTATTCCCGCCGCATAATATCGAAGGCACTTCAGGAAGAGATTTATACGGTAAAGTTAAAGATGTTTATGAAAAAATTGAATCACATGAACATGTGCATTATTTAGATAAACGCCGCTACGATTCTTTCTTTGGTACACCTTTAGATAGTTTATTACGTGAACGCGGTATTACTGAAATCGAAATTGTTGGTGTATGTACAGATATTTGTGTACTGCATACAGCTATTTCCGGTTATAATAAAGGGTATGCAATCACTATACCGACAAAAGGTGTTGCATCGTTTAATCCAGAAGGTCATAACTTTGCGTTAGAACATTTTAAAAATGTCTTAGGTGCGAAGGTAGAATAACAGAATAGACTCGTGATAAAATAGGATTAAATAGGTATGAATTACAATAATTAATGACAAGGAGTGTCTCAGGACATGGAAAGTACTTATATTTTCGGGCATAAAAGTCCAGATACAGACGCAATTAACTCTGCCATCATTATGGCTGAATTTGAACAATTAAACGGCAATACTTCTGCGAAAGCATATCGCTTAGGTGAAGTGGGCCCTGAAACGCAATATGCTTTAGATTACTTTAAAGTAGAAGCACCAGAATTATTATCAGATGATTTAACAGGTAAAGACGTTATTTTAGTAGACCATAACGAATTCCAACAAAGTGCAGATTCAATTGAAGGTGCCAATATCCGCCACGTTGTGGATCACCACAGAATCGCTAACTTCCACACAGCTGGTCCGTTATGCTACCGTGCAGAACCACTAGGTTGCACAGCAACAATTTTATACAAAATGTTCAATGAAAAAGGCTTTGATATCAAACCGGAAATCGCTGGTTTAATGTTATCTGCCATCATTTCAGACAGCTTATTATTCAAATCACCAACTTGCACTGAGCAAGATAAAGACGCAGCAAAAGCATTAGAAAAAATTGCTGGTGTAGATGCACAAGAATACGGTTTAGAAATGTTAAAAGCAGGTGCTTCTACATTGAATAAAACAGCAGTTGAATTAATCAATGCAGATGCAAAATCATTCAACATGGGTGATTACACAGTACGTATCGGCCAAGTTAACACAGTAGACTTAAATGAAATTTTAGGCCGTCAAGCTGAGTTAGAACAAGCTATCACTGAAACATTAAATAATGCTGAATATGATATCTTCGTATTAGTTGCGACAGATATTTTAAATAGTGATTCAGCTATCTTAGTATTAGGTGAAGACAAAGATAAAATTGCGCAAGCATTTGGTGTTGAGTTAGATAACAACACAGCATTCTTACCAGGTGTAGTATCTCGTAAGAAACAAATCGTACCGCCAATCACTGAAACATTATCATAAGCAGTTAGACGCTGTTTATACATGAATATAGATTAAACTGGAATGGGCTAAGATGATAAACAAACAAGCATTCATTGTGTCATCTTGCTTTTTCCAGTTTTTTATTATAAATTTTGGTAATTGAAGTGTTGGTAAAAGTAATAAAATCATTATAAAAGATTAAAATTAGGGTAAAATTGAGTAACAAGGATAATTGTACGAAAGGAGTTAGAGAACCTTTGAAATCAATCGAGGAAAAATTTAAAGACTGCCAAGGGTATTTTAAAACGCATATTACTAAAGATATTAAATACCGTAGAAAACAACTTAAAGCTTTGAAACATGCGATTAATAAATATGAAAATCAACTTTTAGCCGCATTGCATTTAGACTTAGGAAAAAATAAAGTAGAAGCGTATGCGACCGAAATCGGTGTCGTATTAAAAAGTATCAGTGCCGCTCGTAAAGATATACATAAATGGGCGAAAACGAAACAAGTGAACACGCCGCTCTATTTGTTCCCGAGTAAAAGTTATATTAAAAAAGAACCATTAGGCACAGTTTTGATTATCGGACCTTTCAACTATCCAGTTCAACTTGTATTTGAACCTTTAATTGGTGCGATCGCAGCTGGTAATACAGCAATTATCAAACCTTCAGAGCTGACACCGAATGTAGCTTCTGTGATTACAAAAGTCATTGAAGAAGCATTTGAATCAGCTTATATTACTTCAGTTGAAGGCGGTGTTGAAGAGACACAAGTCTTGTTAGAACAACCATTTGATTATATTTTCTTTACAGGCAGTGAACGTGTCGGACGTATTGTATATGAAGCAGCAAGTCGTCATTTGACACCTGTGACGTTAGAACTTGGCGGCAAGTCACCGGTTATTGTAGATGAGACAGCGAATTTGAAAGTCGCAAGTGAACGTATTGCGTTTGGAAAATTTATCAATGCGGGTCAAACATGTGTAGCTCCTGACTATATCTTGGTCCATGAGTCGGTCAAAGCAGACTTGATCAAAGCCTTGCAAGGTACTATTAAAGAGTTCTATGGCAAAGAACCGGATAAAAGTGAAGATTTCGGACGCATTGTGAATGATAAGCATTTTGAGCGTTTACAAGCATTGATTCATGACAATCAAGATAAAGTGGTTATCGGCGGTGAAACACATGAACCTTCACGTTATATTGCGCCAACGGTATTAGATAACGTGACTCCACAAGATTCAGTGATGGAAGAAGAAATCTTTGGACCGATTTTACCGTTGTTGACGTATCAAACATTTGATGAAGCGGTCGAATTTATTCAAGCACGAACACGTCCGTTATCACTCTATTTGTTCAGTGAAGATGAAAATAATACGGATCGTGTCTTAAATGAACTATCCTTTGGCGGCGGTGCTATCAATGATACGTTAATGCAGTTAGCGAATCCAAATCTGCCATTCGGCGGTGTAGGCGCTTCTGGTTTCGGTAAGTATCATGGTAAGTATTCGTTCTATACATTCACACACGAGAAATCATATATTTATAAAACTACACGCTTAGAATCTGGAATAATATTCCCGCCTTACAAAGGGAAATTCTCTTATATTAAAAACTTATTCAAATAGTAAAATGAACTATCTGATTGAAGTAGAATAACAATAATAAAACTGGGTCGAACTTTGAAAGCAAGGTTCGACCCAGTTTATTTAGAATATATCTTATTTAGTTTGTTTCTTGAAAGAACCGATGATTTTCACTTGATAATCTAAGGTTTCAAGTATTTTAATCACTTTGTCTAATTCAGAATTAAGCGTAGCATCGGCTTGGACAAAGAAGCGATATCTGCCTAATTGTGTTTTAAGCGGACGTGATTCAATCCAAGATAAGTTGATATTGAAAATTGCGAATGTATTTAAAATATTCGCAAGCAACCCGGCTCTATCTTGTTCTGGTGTAATCATTAATACAGTGTCTGTCGCATCTTCAGCGATAGTTAAGTGATTACCTATGATTAAGAAGCGGGTCACATTATGTGGAAAATCTTCAATATTTTGTTCAATTGCTTCTAGACGATGATCTTCATTGATACCTAGCGGTGCAATCGCGCCCGTATGTTCATCAATAAAATCTAAACTTTGAACGGTACTTTCTGAATAGCCGATTTGAAATTGATGACGCTGGATAAATTGGTTAGTTTGACTGATTGCAGGTGCGATAGAATACACTGTATCAATCGCTTCGATTGGTGTACCAGCTAAAGCATATAATCCGAATTGGATATTTAAATGGATTTCACCAATAGCGTATATATTTTGATGTGCTAAGCCATCTGCGATGATGTTGATTGTGCCTTCAATTGAATTCTCAATCGGTACAATACCAATGCTGTCTGAGTCATTTTGAACTGCTTGAACGACTTCATATAAGTTGGATTTTGGATGATAGTCAGCTTCTGTTTCTGTTAGATACTTTTTAGAAGCAAGATATGAAAATGTACCCCTTGGACCTAAATAATATAAATTCATTTTTGCATTTCCCCTTTGATGTGACGCACAGTTAATGGAAAGGGCACCCAGTTGTTTCTGCTGGTTTCTTATAAAAGAAATTTGGTTCTTTCATCACATTTTTATACCCATGATGATAGTTCGAAACCAGAGTAGGTGACAGTGATGGTACGAGCCAAGACCATTTTCCAGTAACTTCACGATTGGCTTTTGCTTCATTGGATTCAAAGTGTTCGAATTGTTTAGCAGCTGTTAGGTGATCGACAATCGATGCACCTACTTTTTTAAACGAATGATACACTGCATCATTCAGTTCTACCATAATACGATCTTTATTGAATGAAGTATTTTTAAGTGTATCAAATTCAAACGCTTCTGCAACTTTTTCTATTAAATTATAGCGGTATGTGTCAGTAAAATTACGTACAGCAATTTCATTTACCATATACCAGCCATTAAATGGTACTGTTGGATAAGTAATACCGCCGATTTTTAAATCCATACTAGAAATAATCGGTACCGCATACCATTTCAATCCTAAGTCAGCGAGTTTAGGGTAATGGCGGTGTTCGATTGGAACTTCTAGGACCAGTTCTTCAGGTAAATCATGCAGGCGCGGGAAGCGCTCACCAGGCAATTTATAAATCAATGGTAAGACATCAAAATCTGTACCTGCACCTTGCCAACCTAAGTGTTGTGCAGTTTTAGTCATCTCGCGTTCCGCAGGATCCCCGGCATCTTCATAACCTGCATAGCGAATTAATTGATTATTATAGATGATAGGCGGATGATCTTCTTCTTGCGCATAAATCGTAATGTAAGATTGAATTTTTCCACCGTTTGTCGCTTCGTCTAAATGTTTGTGGATAGATTCGATAAAGGCATCATTGTCTTTGACGTCACGTGCATCTTGAACGATTAACGTTTCCCAAAATAATCGTCCGATACAACGATTGGAATTACGCCAGGCCATACGTGCACCATATGTTAGTTCTTCCGTCGTATGGTGATACGTGCCAGTTTCGTTAATTTCCTTTTCGATTGCTTCTAATCTCTCTTGAATAACATTTTCGTCATAATTCAACTCTCGATACATTGTGTGAATAAGTTCAGTCGCTTTCTCTAATAACATTTTCTTCACCTCATCTTTATTATAGGAGTAATAAGGGAAAACCCCTAGTAAAGATGTCACACAAAATATAGAAATCCAACTAAATCTGACAAAATTATTACATTAATAAAAAAGTATTTACAAAATTAATTGATTTAATTTCAATTTCGGTACAATTGTACGAAGAATGACATACCCCCTAACGGGGAATGTATAAAAGCCTATAAGAATGTGATAAACTAAACAAAAAAGGTTGATTGGGGAGAAAGTTATGTATCAATTTAGAGATGACAGCTTAATGCTTCATAATGACTTATACCAAATTAATATGGCTGAAAGTTATTGGTATGATAATGTTCATGAAAGAAAGGCGGTCTTTGATTTATATTTCCGCAAGATGCCATTCGACAGCGGTTATGCTGTATTTAATGGATTACGCAGAATTATTCAATTTATCGAAAATTTCCATTTTACTGAAACGGATTTAACATATTTAAAATCTATTGGTTACCAAGATGACTTTTTAGATTATTTGAAAGACTTGCGCTTTACTGGAAACATTCGAGCAATGGAAGAGGGCGAAGTATGTTTTAATAATGAGCCTTTAGTAAGGGTAGAGGCATCATTAATTCAAGCACAATTAATTGAAACGATTTTATTAAATATCGTTAACTTCCATACGTTGATTGCGACAAAAGCAAGCAGAATTAAACAAGTCGCACCTAACGACTTATTAATGGAATTTGGTACAAGACGTGCACAAGAAGAAGACGCAGCATTATGGGGAGCAAGAGCAGCTATTATCGGCGGTTTTGATTCTACAAGTAATGTCAGAGCGGGTAAATTATTTGGTATTCCTGTATCTGGTACACATGCGCATGCTTTTGTACAAACTTATGGTGATGAATATGTTGCATTTAAAAAATATGCAGAGCGTCATAAAGACTGTGTCTTTTTAGTAGATACCTTCCATACGTTAAAATCAGGTGTGCCGACAGCGATTAAAGTGGCACAAGAATTAGGCGATAAAATCAACTTTATCGGTATACGTTTAGATTCAGGTGATATTGCTTACTTATCTAAAGAAGCACGTAAAATGTTAGATGAAGCAGGTTTCACTGATGCGAAAATCATTGCATCTAACGATTTAGACGAAGAAACAATCATGAGTTTGAAAGCACAAGGTGCGAAAGTCGATTCATGGGGTGTAGGTACTAAGTTAATCACAGGTTATGATCAACCAGCATTAGGAGCAGTTTATAAACTTGTTGCTGTAGAAGATGAATCAGGTGAGTATCAAGACCGTATTAAACTATCAAACAATGCGGAGAAAGTAACAACACCTGGTAAGAAAAATGTTTATCGTATTATTAATAAAGCAACAGGAAAAGCAGAAGGGGATTATATTACCCTTGCACATGAAGATCCATATGCAGAACAACCATTGAAATTGTTCCACCCAGTGCATACGTATAAAAGTAAGAAAGTAAAATCATTCGAAGCGATTGATTTGCATAAAGATATCTATACTGAAGGTAAATTAGTTTATGAATTACCACACGAAAAAACAGCCCAAGCCTTCTTAAAAACAAATTTAGAACATCTATGGGAAGAAAACAAACGTTTCTTGAACCCTCAAGAGTACCCTGTTGATTTAAGTAAAGCATGTTGGGATAACAAACAACAAAAAATCTTTGAAGTCGCAGAAGATGTCAAAGAAATGGAGGAACGACATGAGTAGTGAATTGCAGGATATTATTGTTAAAGAAATGAAAGTTAAACCATCCATCGATAGTGAAAGTGAAGTCCATGAACTCATTCACTTTATTAAACACTATGTTCAAAGTCATGGTTTTATCCAATCGTTAGTATTGGGGATTTCAGGCGGCCAAGATTCAACACTTGCTGGTCGTTTGTGTCAAATTGCGGTAGAACAGCTACGAGAAGAAGGCAGAAATGTACGCTTTATCGCAGTTAAGTTACCATATGGTGTACAAAAAGACGCAGATGAAGTTGAAGATGCTTTGAAGTTCATTCAACCAGATGAAACTGTCACGGTTAATATTAAACCGGCAGTTGATCAAAGTGTTAATGCATTGAATGAAGCTGGATTTGAATTAACAGACTTTCAACGCGGTAATGAAAAAGCACGTGAACGTATGAAAGTTCAATTTGCGATTGCGGCAAACCAAAGCGGTATTGTCATCGGAACTGATCATTCTGCAGAAAATATTACAGGCTTCTTCACAAAATATGGCGATGGTGCTGCAGATATAGCGCCTTTATTCGGCTTAAATAAGCGACAAGGGCGTCAATTATTGGCATACTTAAATGCACCGAAACATCTTTATGAAAAAGTGCCGACTGCTGATTTAGAAGATGACAAACCGCAACTTCCAGATGAAGAAGCGTTAGGCGTGACTTATGATGCGATTGATGATTATTTAGAAGGCAAACCTGTGTCTGAAAAAGATCAAAAAGTAATTGAAGGCCACTACTTAAGAAATGCGCATAAGCGAGAATTAGCATACACGCGCTACACTTGGCCAAAATCAGAATCATCGAAAGAAAAAGAGTGACAAATAATCAGTCGACTGATAAAATAAGCTAGATTTCAATTTGAAAAGAGGTAATATATTTTGTCAGTAATTTCAGCAAACCCATGGCTGATGCTGCTCTCAATTTTTATCATTAACGTTGCTTATGTGACATGTCTCACAGTTCGTACGATTCTTACCTTAAAAGGTTACCGTTATGTCGCAGCAGCGGTTAGTTTCCTTGAAGTGTTAATCTATATTATCGGATTAGGCTTAGTGATGGCTAACTTGGATAAATTCCAAAATATTGTAGCTTATGCGTTTGGTTTCTCTGTCGGCATTATTGTCGGTATGAAAATTGAAGAGAAACTTGCATTAGGTTATTCTGTAGTCAATGTGACAACAGCCAATTACGAATTAGATTTACCGACACAACTTAGAAATTTAGGTTACGGTGTCACACACTTCCCAGCTTATGGTCGAGACGGCGAACGTTTAGTCATGCAAATTCTGACACCAAGACGCTTTGAACTTAAGTTGATGGATACGATCAAACAACTTGATGACAAAGCATTCGTCATTGCCTATGAAGCACGAACATTACATGGCGGCTTCTGGGTAAAAGGTATTAGAAGTAAACGATTGAAGGCGTATGATACAGATGAAATTTGAAGTAGCAGAAAACGAAACGATTCATGAATGTTTAGCACGTATGCGTGAAGCGGGCTATATGCCAGTGAAGCGGTTTGAGAAACCAGTCTATCGTGAAAATAAAGACGGCAGTATAGAAGTTGAGCGTCAACATATACAATTTGTCGGTAAGAAAATTCAATAAATGTGCAGAAAGCCCAATTTGTATTTTGAAATGAAATACGAGTTGGGCTTTTTAGATAAAAGTTTGGAAAGCCTTATACATTTGAAAAAATTCTGTTAAAATAGAGAGTATAAGAGTAAAAAGTCGAACGTTTTGCAGGATATTTTGAAGAACGTACATGTTCTGTGAGCGTCCACATTTAAAATCAAACTTTAAGATAGGAGTTTATGAAATGATTGAACGTTATTCTCGTGAAGAAATGTCACAAATCTGGACAGACCAAAATCGTTATGAAGCATGGTTGGAGGTTGAAATCCTAGCATGTGAAGCTTGGAGTGAATTAGGTTTTATCCCGAAAGAAGACGTTAAAAAAATCCGTGAAAATGCACGTGTAGATGTAGACCGTGCGAAAGAAATTGAATTAGAAACTCGTCATGACGTTGTTGCTTTCACACGTCAAGTTTCTGAAACTTTAGGAGAAGAACGTAAGTGGGTGCACTATGGTTTAACTTCAACAGACGTTGTAGATACAGCGTTAAGCTACCAAATCAAACAAGCAAACGATATTTTGGAAAAAGACATTGAACGTTTTATCGAAGTATTAGCTGCGAAAGCGAAAAAATATAAATATACATTAATGATGGGTCGTACACATGGTGTGCATGCTGAACCGACAACATTCGGCGTGAAAATGGCATTATGGTATCAAGAAATGGTACGTAACTTTAAACGTTTTAAAGAAGTACGTAAAGAAATCGAAGTAGGTAAAATGAGTGGTGCAGTCGGAACATTCGCAAATATCCCACCTGAAATCGAAGCATACGTTACAAAACACTTAGGTCTTGATTTTGCACCTGTATCAACACAAACATTACAACGTGACCGTCATGCGTATTACATCGCAACATTAGCTTTAATCGCAACTTCTATGGAGAAATTTGCAGTTGAAGTACGTAACTTGCAAAAAACAGAAACACGAGAAGTAGAAGAAGCATTCGCGAAAGGCCAAAAAGGTTCTTCAGCAATGCCGCATAAACGTAACCCGATCGGTTCAGAAAATATTACAGGTATTTCACGTGTCATCCGTGGTTACATTACAACAGCATACGAAAACGTTCCATTATGGCATGAACGTGATATTTCACACTCATCTGCAGAACGTATTATGTTACCAGATGTGACAATCGCATTAGATTATGCATTAAATCGTTTCACAAACATCATCGACCGTTTAACAGTCTTTGAAGATAATATGATGGCTAACATCGACAAAACATTCGGTTTAATTTATTCACAACGTGTGTTATTATCATTAATTAACAAAGGTATGGTACGTGAACAAGCTTATGACTTAGTTCAACCAAAAGCGATGGAGTCTTGGGAAACTAAAACACCATTCAGAGAATTGCTTGAACAAGATTCACAAATTACAGATGTATTAAGTAAAGAAGACTTAGACAAAGCCTTCGATCCAAAACACCACTTAAATCAAGTGGATACAATTTTCGAACGTGCTGGTTTAGCTGACTAATGTTTACCATAAATTTGTATATCGCAACAATTTCTTAAGGGTCATGACTACACTTTAATGTATTAGTACGTTAAAATAGGATAAAGATGAACACAAAGAACAGGAGTTGTTTGATATGCAAATTGAGAAGTTACGCGGTAAAGCATTAGATGAGCTGTTTGATGCGATTCTAACGCTTGAAAATAGAGAAGAGTGTTACCAGTTTTTTGATGACTTATGTACTGTAAATGAAATTCAATCGTTATCACAAAGACTTCAAGTTGCTAAAATGATTAAACAAGGCTATACGTATGCAACGATTGAAAAAGAAACAGGTGCTTCTACAGCGACAATTTCCAGAGTAAAACGCTCCTTACAATGGGGTAACGACGCTTATACTGTCGTATTAGATCGCATGAATATCGAAACAAATGACTAGTTCAAAACAGAGCCTGCACATCTTATGATGTGAGAGGTTCTGTTTTTCTTTGTTTAGACATATCCGTTTAGAATCTAAGTGGTAAAAATGATATAATCAAATGTATGTTTAAAAGAAGGGAAACGGTAAAATGTACGACATAAAAAAGTGGCAACATGTATTTAAATTAGATCCTGCAAAGACAATCAATGATGAAGATTTAGATAAAATCTGTATGTCAAATACAGATGCAATTGTGATTGGCGGAACTGATAATGTGACTGAAGACAATGTCATTCAATTGATGAGTCGTGTCCGTCGTTATCCGCTTCCACTCGTCCTTGAAATTTCCAACTTAGAAAGCATCATGCCTGGTTTTGACTTCTACTTTGTCCCGATGGTCTTAAACAGCCCGGATGTACAATACCAAAATGGCTTATTGCTAGAAGCACTTAAAGACTACGGTCATATGATGGATTTTGATGAAATCAAA
This sequence comes from Staphylococcus sp. HMSC061G12, assembly GCF_001838465.1. Classification (NCBI taxonomy): domain Bacteria; kingdom Bacillati; phylum Bacillota; class Bacilli; order Caryophanales; family Staphylococcaceae; genus Staphylococcus; species Staphylococcus sp. HMSC061G12. The sequence continues at coordinate 5,860 of NZ_KV837036.1, read as the reverse complement.
TTCCAAGGGTACATCATATTAAATCCTGATTCTAAAGCAGCGGTGAAAACACAAGCCAAAACAGATTTAGATGAATCAGATATTGAAGCTTACGCATTGATGACGGATAAAGTCTATCAATTTCCAATCATGTACATAGAATATAGCGGCACGTTCGGAGATATGGAAATGGTTCGTACCGCAAAACAAAATGTTGAACAAGCACATGTGTTTTATGGCGGCGGTATCCGCTCATTAAGCGATGCGCAAGTTGTGGCGAAAGAAGCAGATACGATTGTCGTCGGCAATTTAGTCTATACCGATATCAAACAAGCATTGAAAACAGTTAAAATAAAGGAGTTATCTTAAGATGAATGCGTTATTAGACAATATGAATACTGAACAAAGCGAAGCAGTCCGTACAACTGAAGGACCACTGCTGATTATGGCCGGAGCAGGCTCAGGGAAAACGCGTGTTCTAACGCATCGTATCGCGTACTTATTAGATGAAAAAGGCGTTTCTCCTTATAACGTCTTAGCAATTACTTTCACAAACAAAGCAGCACGAGAAATGAAAGAACGTGTTGAAAAATTAGTAGGAGAAGAAGCACAAGTTATTTGGATGTCAACGTTCCACTCTATGTGTGTACGTATTTTAAGAAGAGACGCAGATCGTATCGGCATTGAGCGTAACTTTACGATTTTAGATCCGACAGATCAAAAGTCAGTCATTAAAGATGTGTTGAAAACAGAAAATATCGACAGTAAACGTTATGATCCGCGTATGTTCTTATCTGCCATCAGTAATATGAAAAATGAACTTAAAACAGTTGAAGACGCTGAAATTGAAGCAACAGACTTTATGTCTGATATGGTGGCACGTGTGTATGCAGGTTATCAACGTCAGCTTTCTCGAAATGAAGCGCTCGATTTCGATGATTTGATTATGACTACAATCAATCTCTTTAAACGAGTACCAGACGTTTTAGAATACTATCAAAATAAATTCCAATATATCCACGTGGATGAGTATCAAGATACTAACAGAGCACAATATACGCTTGTGAAACTATTAGCGGATAAATTTAAAAATTTATGTGTCGTAGGTGACTCTGACCAATCCATTTATGGTTGGCGTGGTGCTGATATTCAAAACATCTTGTCATTCGAGGAAGATTATCCGAATGCGAGAACGATTTTCCTTGAACAAAACTATCGTTCAACGAAAGTCATTTTAAATGCGGCCAATGAAGTAATTAAAAATAATACAGAACGTAAGCCGAAAGGGCTATGGACTGCGAACCAAGAAGGTAAAAAAATTAATTATTACCAAGCACAAAGCGAAAGTGATGAAGCACAATATGTCGTAAAAGAAATTATGCGTCAGCAACGTGAAAACAATAAATCCTTCAATGATATTGCGATTTTATATCGTACGAATGCACAATCTCGTGTGCTTGAAGAAACATTTATGAAATCGAATATTCCATATACAATGGTCGGCGGTCACAAGTTCTATGACCGTAAAGAGATCAAGGACTTATTAAGTTATTTACGTTTAATCGCAAATAGTAATGATGATATCAGTTTACAACGTATTATTAACGTACCAAAACGTGGTATCGGACCATCTTCTGTTGAAAAAATTCAAGCGTATGCCAGACAAAATGATTTAAGTATGTTTGATGCCTTAGCTGAAGCAGATTTTATCGGTTTAACCAAAAAAGTGACTAAACAAGCGATAGATTTCTATACATTGATTTCAAATTTAATCCAAGAACAAGAATTCTTAGAAGTCAGTGAAATTGTAGAAGAAGTCTTAAATAAATCAGGGTATAAAGAAATGTTGGAACGTGACCAGACTTTAGAAGCACGCAGCCGTTTAGAAAACATCGAAGAGTTTATGTCTGTTCCTATGGATTATGAGAAAAACACACCGCTTGAAGAACAATCATTAATCAATTTCCTAACAGATTTATCATTAGTCGCAGATATCGATGAAGCGGATATTGAAAACGGTGTGACATTGATGACGATGCACTCTGCGAAAGGTTTGGAATTCCCGGTAGTCTTTATTATGGGTATGGAAGAATCAATCTTCCCTCATATCCGTTCTATTTTGAGTGACGATGATCACGAAATGGAAGAAGAACGCAGAATTTGTTATGTGGCGATTACACGTGCGGAAGAAGAGTTGTATTTAACACATGCGACGAGCAGAACGTTATTTGGTAAAACACAATCTAACTCAGCTTCAAGATTCTTAAAAGAAATTCCTGAAGATTTATTGAATAAGCCTGCAAGAACAGAAAGCCGTTATGCAGGAGCTGCCAGCAGTCAAAGACCTGTTAAACGCGGTCCAAGCAGACGTACAACGAAACGTTCAGAAGTGGCATCTGGAACATGGAACGTCGGTGATAAAGTGGTTCACAAAGCATGGGGAGAAGGTATGGTCAGCAATGTGAATGAGAAAAACGGTACGGTTGAACTCGATATTATCTTTAAATCTCAAGGACCGAAACGTTTACTTGCGAACTTTGCGCCGATTAAAAAGAAGGAGGACTAAGGGATGAACGATTTAGCCAATAGAGTTGAAACACTGCATCGCTTATTGAATCAATATAATCATGAATATTATGTGATGGATAATCCATCTGTACCAGATAGTGAGTATGATAAATTACTCCATGAATTGATTCATATCGAAGAAGAACATCCTGAATTTAAAACAGAAGATTCTCCGACGGTACGTGTAGGCGGCGAAGCACAAGCTACTTTTAATAAAGTGCGCCATGATACACCGATGTTAAGTTTAGCTAATGCTTTCAATGAAGAAGATTTACGTCGTTTTGATGCCCGTGTACGTGAACATGCGGGAAAAGTTGAGTACATGTGTGAATTGAAAATTGATGGTTTAGCGGTATCTTTAAAATATGAAAACGGCAGATTTGTGCAAGGGTTGACGCGTGGTGACGGAACGATTGGTGAGGATATTACAGAGAACTTGCGTACAATTCGAGCGATTCCATTAAAAATTAAAAAGCCGTTAACTTTTGAGGTGCGTGGGGAAGCGTTTATGCCGAAAGCTTCTTTTGAGCGTTTGAATAAAGAGAAGGAAGAAGCGGGCGAACAAGCTTTTGCGAACCCACGAAACGCAGCGGCTGGCTCATTACGTCAATTAGATTCAAAATTAGCTGCAAAACGCCGTTTAAGTATTTTCTTATACAGCGTCAATGACTTTACAAACTTCCATGCGACATCACAAAGTGAAGCTTTAGATGAATTAGATGAGTTAGGTTTTAAAACCAATCAAAACCGTAAACGTGAGTCAGATATTGAAGGCGTATTGGAATACATCAAGTATTGGACTGAAAAACGCCAAGACTTATCCTATGATATTGATGGTATTGTGATTAAGGTCAATGATCTTGAAGAGCAAGATGAGCTAGGGTATACACAAAAATCACCAAGATGGGCAATTGCCTATAAATTTCCAGCTGAAGAAGTAGTAACGACTTTACATGATATCGAGTTAAGTGTCGGACGTACGGGTGTAGTCACACCGACAGCAGTATTAGAACCTGTTCGTGTTGCTGGAACGACTGTTTCTCGTGCTTCGCTGCACAATGAAGATTTAATTCATGAAAAAGATATTCGTATCGGGGACAGTGTAGTGATTAAAAAAGCAGGCGATATTATTCCGGAAGTTGTGCGCAGTTTACCTGATCGCAGACCAGAAGGAACTGAAACTTATCATATGCCGACACATTGTCCAAGTTGCGGTCATGAATTAGTTCGTTTAGATGGAGAAGTCGCATTACGTTGTATTAATCCTAAATGCCCAGCACAACTTGTCGAAGGTATGATTCACTTCGTATCACGCCAAGCGATGAATATCGATGGTTTAGGTACGAAACTGATTATGCAGTTGTACGATAATGAAATTATTAAAGATGTAGCAGATTTATATTACCTTACAAAAGATGATTTGTTGCCGTTAGAACGTATGGGTGAGAAAAAAGCAGATAATCTTTTAAATGCGATTGAAGCGTCAAAAGAAAATTCATTTGAACATTTATTATTCGGTTTAGGCATCAGACATTTAGGTGTTAAAGCCAGTCAAGTAATCGCAGAACGTTTTGACAACATGGAGCGTTTGTTTGAAGTAACGGAAGAGGAATTGCTTGAAATCCATGATATCGGAGATAAGCTAGCGACTTCATTAATTACTTATTTAAATAATGAAGATATCATTACTTTAATTGATAAACTTCGTGCAAAAAATGTTAATATGAAGTATAAAGGTATCAGAACTTCAGAGATAGAATCTGATTCAGAATTTAATGGTCTGACTGTTGTATTAACAGGTAAACTGCACAATATGACACGTACAGAAGCATCTAAATGGTTGGAAGCACAAGGTGCAAAAACGACAAGCAGTGTGACTAAGAATACGGATTTAGTCATCGCTGGTGAAGATGCTGGATCTAAATTGACGAAAGCAGAAAAACTAGGCACAGAAATTTGGTCTGAAGCAGACTTTATCCAAAAACAAAATGAAGTTGACCAATAAACAATAGAGGAGATAGGGCATGAAGAAAACAAGTGTATTACTCATCTCTCTCTTATTGATTCTCACGGCGTGTGGCAATAAGGATGAGCAACAAAAATCAACAAAAGAACAAGAAAGTCAATCAGATTCAAGTACTGTTAAGCACATTGCGACAGATAAGAATGTTCAAGGTGATGACTATAGAACGATTCTTCCATTTAAAGAAAGTCAAGCAAGAGGTATGTTGCAGCAAACGATGGCGAATGGCTATAACGGTGATGACTTTGAAGATGGTTTATTAGAACAAAGTAAGAAAGTTTTTCCCACTGACGAATACTTATACCAAGATGGTCAGTTTTTAGATAAAAAAACAATTAATGCTTATCTTGGACCTAAATACACAAAATCTGAAATCGAAAAAATGGATAAAGATGAAAAAGAAGAGAAAAATGCGAATGAAAATCTTGGTTTAAATCCATCTCGTCATGGCGAAAAGGATGAAGAAAAAATCGCAGAAAATTCACCTGCTTATCTTTCTAACATCTTAGAACAAGATTTCTACGGCAATAGTGACACCAAAGGTAAAAAAATTAAAGGCATGACTATTGGTCTTGCGATGAACAGTGAATATTATTACCAAAAAGAAAAAGACGGACCAACCTTCAGTAAGAAATTAGACCGTGCGAAAGTCGAAAAAGAAGGTAAAAAAATGGCCGATGAAATGTTGCAACGTTTACGTGAACATAAAGCATTGAAAAACATTCCAATTCACTTTGCGATTTATATTCAATCTGGAGAAAATGATATTATTCCAGGAGAATTTGTTTCAGGTGCAACGGCAGATGATGGTCAAACACGTATCAACAGTTGGAAAGATATTAATGAGAAATCAGTGTTGTTACCTTCATCAGAAGCAGCTGATTTGAATGAGAATTTAAACAATAACTTCAAACAGTTCAATGATAATTTGCAGTCATATTTCCCTAACTTTACACAAGCAGTAGGTAAAACGAAATTTGATGGCAAAAAACCGAAAAACCTTATTATTGAAGTACCGATTGATTACTATGGCAAAGCTGAATTAACTGGTATTACACAATTTATTGCACAACAAGCTGACAAATACTTCAGCAATATTGATGCCTATGAAATTCATATTAAAGATGGTAACCAAGCACGTGCTTTAATCACAAAAGGTAAAGATGATAAAAAACAAAATGTGCATATCTATAAAAGATAAATGAATAGATAAAATTATGATAAAGATGTCTTCGCATAGAAGGCATCTTTTTATATTTTGGCTCTATAATAAATTCGGTTGATGAGATA
>NZ_KV837034.1:0-2626 GCF_001838465.1 Staphylococcus sp. HMSC061G12 | reverse complement strand
TTGCAATGTTTAACGACTATATAGAGCACCCAGAAAAATATGAAAAAACGAAGAAAAAAGCTGAAGTAGATCTCGAGCAGCAAGAAGAAATTGTACAAAAACACATTAATAGTATGAATACGGATTATTTAAAGTACAAAAATGAGTCGAAACGTACCAAAACTTCCGATAATAAGGGGCAATCTTAGGAGGTTGGATGTATGAGCAAAGTATGGCGGTATACCATCAACCTTGCACCGATGGCAACGCCAAGGCCGCGTCATCGCTTTTTAGGAGATGGCAGAAAGATTACGTATTATGATCAAGCGTATATAGACTATATAGATGCTGTACAGGCTCAATTGGAAGCTGATCAGGCATTGAATGAAGATTTTTTCGATATTATACACACGCCTTTAGGTGTTAAAGCGGAAATTATGTTTTATGTTCAAGCGCCTAGGAGTCAAAAGAGACTTAAACAGATTACACGTACAACAGCACCTGATATAGATAATTTGCTTAAAGCAGCGCTCGACAGTATTTTCAAAGGCTTAGATGTCAAGGATAGTCGAGTAGTAATGGTAACGATGGCAAAATTTCAAGAGATGGATTATCCGAGAACAGAAATTGTCTTAAGGGGAATCGAATGATGGCAGTCACAAACCTAGATAAGTTTATAAAAATAGAAGAGATGATGTACCAAGCAGAAGGAGAGATGGCACGCTATTTGCAACAATTAGAAACACGTTATCATTATATGAATGTGCTGAGACAGGAATATAGTCATCTATCACATGGATTAATACAAATTGAGCAATTTTTACAGAGAGAAATCGAAGAATTTGAAGATGAAATACCTGATTTGGAAGCTGACGAGGATGTAAAGATTGTTAAAGAGAGTGCGCTGAAGAAGATAGAGAATCATATAGAGACGTTAGAAGAAGATAATATTTATTATGAATATGATGAAGATATAAAGCAGTTGATAGAGGTTAGAGACAGCTTAGAATCAGAACTTGATATTGATGTCTTATATCAAGTATGGCTTGTTTTAAAGCAGAAAAATATAAGTATCGAAGAGATTGATGTTTTATTGGAACTAATTAAGAGCTATGAGGATTATACTTATGTTGATGTTATAGCTTACTTGATAGGACATGTATCGCGTATCAGAAGTGAATATGTATCGAGTTTCGTTATTTTCAGAGAAGCATGTACAGCTGGAGATGAAATAGCACAAGAAATTGAGCAGATTATTGGTGAATTGGAAGATACGGGCTATTGCCGAGAAGCTCAGCTGCTATCAGAGATCAAACCAGATACTACAGAAGAGAGAGGGAAACGTCCGGACCCTGAACCGCTTCTGATGTTGCTCAGCCCTATTAAAAGTTCTGGTCTATCATACTATCAGAGTCATAACCGTAAATCAGATTCATATGCATTAAATATGGCTTTTGCTAAAGAGATTGCATACACTAGAAGAGCTTTATTGGAAGATCGAGAGTATATTGGTACAAAAAATGCCTTTAATAGATTAAATATGGCTTTTAAAGAGTTATCAGCGTATATGTATGCAAGGTTCCATCAATTAGGCGGAACCCCTAATAATTATCATGGGCATGAAGATAGAAAGAAAAGAAAGGCGCCTTAATCAAGTTAAGGTGCCTTTAAGTCGTTGTAATTGTGTGACTTAAGAAAAAATAGAGGTAAAATTAAACCAGCATGACTCACTGTTGGATTATTTATCAATCAATAGGCGAGTACATATTGGTTGTTTTTTCATATAAGCTAGCAGAGGTTGAGGCTAACTTGTATGATTGCTTCTACAGAAGTTTCAATAACCTCTGTAGAAGCAATGAAAACAGAATAAGGTTATATCCCAAAAAAGGATGGCCTACCATTATTATAGTATGTAAAAATGATAAGGACAATTCTCAAAAATTTGATGTTTTAGAATTTAATAAAATGGGATTGTGTGCAAGAAATCTAAATGATAAGGAGAAAAATAAATCTACTTATTGATATAAGAAAAAGGGACATCTATAAAATTAAGATGTCCCAATACTACTGTCATGATTTACCATGACAAAGCTGGAGTATAGGTGTTATTAAAATGCATGTATCAAACTGCTTTCACAGTGATTGTAACAGTGATGATAGTTAGAATCACTGTTAGGCGAGAGTCAAAACGTAGGTCATGTCTCAAAAGGAATGACCTACTCTTATCCTAGCACGTAAAAGCACTAAGGACAATTTTAACAAGGAAACGTATGTTTACTTTAGTGATAGTTTAGCTAAAAAGCTAAATTATGACGTTATGCAAGATGTTAGACACGTTATAACAGTCATCAAAATTTATGCATACGCAGTAGAATAAGTGATCAACACTTAGAAAACAATATTTTAGAGAGTAGATAACTCAGCGTAAGATGTTATCGAATAGTTTTATAGCTAGTCATAAAGAGGGACGTCATCTACAAAGGTGGCGTTCTTTTTGATTAGGCTATAAGTTCGCGAAAACGAACTGAAATATAAGTATATTTAAATGTATTATAAACCATAAATATAACATTTTAAAAGAAATAAGTAAAACGAAAACGTTCAAAAGAATAGGTAATAAAATACTACTGGATAGGAAAGTGAGAGT
>NZ_KV837033.1:89480-100542 GCF_001838465.1 Staphylococcus sp. HMSC061G12 | reverse complement strand
TTTTTATATATCAACCGAATTTGACAAAGAGCCTCTTTTTTTGTCCTTTTGAATTAAGGATGAAAAATCAGTAATAACACCACTGCCACAATTTGTGCAACAGAAGTTGTAATAATTCGACGCGTATAATAATAGCTGATTGATAGAATAGCTTGTACGATGAAAATAAAAATGCATAACCAGATTTTATCGAAGTAGAAAAAGAGTGAACTTGATGCGAGTGCAGTAATCACAATCGCTGCCCAAGCCGGTAACTTAAGATTCAACAATTGTTTTTGCAGTACCGTACGCATATAAAGTTCATGACAAGGAATCACAAAGAGTAATGTCACTAAAATCTGCCATTTAAAGTAAACGCCAGAACGTGATAAATCTTTAATCAATGATGTATACGTTAAATCTTGTGACATCAAAGACATAATCAACTGTACAATGATTAATGCGATTGCGGTTAAAATACCGATACCGATAGACGTCAACAATCGTTTAGATTCTAAATCACGTTGATAAAAGACATAACTGATACCCGCAAACAACATAATGCCTGTATACAGATACCAATATTCTTGTCGTTCTCCCCACATGATAAATAAGATGATGTGGAACACTACAAAGCTTATCACAAACCATAGTAATGCTTTTGTATTAGTTTTCATTATATTTTAACCTTCTTGATCAACTATCTTATAGCGTTTATGATTAATTACCGTTTTTTCAGGTAAATCTAATGATTCAAAATTTTTCATAATAGTTAAGTCAACAATAACAGAGTTATCATTAATTTTTTCGACACGGCCTCTTAAACCGTCATAAAATTCTACAATATCTCCTACTTCTGCAATAGTCATTACAGATCCTCCTTGAATTATACTATTCTATATTGTACTAAAATTCTCTCTTCAAATAAACAAATATCCTGTAAACACGTTATAATTGTAATTGAAGTCCGACTGGTGCCTTTTTTCTGGCAAAGTGTATAGTTGGCATTTTATCCTAAATTAGGGCATAAATAAAGTATCAAGCAAAGTAAGTACAGAAGGAGAGAAAATGTATGAAGTTTGTTAGTAACAAAGGTATTACAGACCCCACATTAAATTTAGCAATGGAAGAGTATGTGTTAAAACACCTTCCTAACGATAGCGATTACTTTTTATTCTATATTAACCGCCCTTCTATCATTATTGGTAAAAACCAAAATACGATTGAAGAAGTTGATCAACACTATGTAGATGAACACAATATCGATGTTGTGCGTCGAATTTCAGGCGGCGGTGCCGTTTATCATGATTTTGGAAACTTAAACTTCAGCTTTATCACTGATGACGACGGCAACAGTTTCCATAACTTTAAAAAGTTCACAGAACCGATTGTTCAAGCTTTACAAGCAATGGGCGTAGATGCTGAAATGACTGGACGTAACGATATCCAAATCGGTGCAGCTAAAATTTCAGGAAATGCGATGGTTAAAGTGAAAGAGCGTATGTTCAGCCATGGTACTTTAATGTTAGATAGTGACTTAAACGAAGTTGCGAATGCTTTACGTGTAAACCCTGCGAAGATTCAATCTAAAGGTATCAAATCAGTACGTAAACGTGTCGCAAACATCTCTGAATTCTTAGAAGAGCCGATTGACATTGAAACTTTCAAAGAAATTATCCTAAAACATATCTTTGGTGAACATGAAGTTGAAGAATACGTGTTAACTGAAGATGATTGGAAGAACATTGAAGCATTAAGTAATGAAAAATATCGTTCATGGAATTGGAACTATGGTAAAAACCCTAAATATAACTTTGAACGTGAAGAGAAATTCGAAAAAGGTTTCGTTCAAATTAAATTGGATGTTAAGCGCGGACGTATTGAACATGCGAAAATTTTCGGTGACTTCTTCGGTGTCGGCGATGTGTCAGATTTAGAACATGCATTAGTCGGCAGCTTGCATAATTTCGAGAGTATTGAAGCGGCTTTATCTGAATTCGATACGTATCATTATTTCGGAGATATTCCAAGAGAAGAATTAATTCGATTAATGTCATAATTAAATAAGCTTTACATGATTAAGGTGAGAACTCAGTTTCTCACCTTTTCTCATTCAACTTTAACAAAAAGAAAAATCCCATTAAGTCAACGTCTAAGACATTGATTTAATGGGATTCTTACAGTAACGGAAACGGAGGGATTCGAACCCTCGCGCCGCTCTCGCGACCTACACCCTTAGCAGGGGCGCCTCTTCGGCCAACTTGAGTACGTTTCCATATGGCTCCACAGGTAGGACTCGAACCTACGACCGATCGGTTAACAGCCGATAGCTCTACCACTGAGCTACTGTGGAATAATGTAATTTCTTCAAGCACAAATACTATTATAACAATCCCTTAAAATAATTCAAGAGAAAATAACGAAAAAGTTGCGGAACATTTACACTCATTCCCTATAAACATCCCGCAGTTTGAGATAATATCATAAAATGTTTAAAATTACGCTAGCTGCGTGGCGTGTTATTAATCACTAAATAAGTACAAAGTGTTTCATACACGTCTAAAGCAGGTTTAGAGTAGTCAATAGGACGCTCTGTATTCCATTTAATTTTCTTAACACGCTTTCTAATGATGTGTTCATAATAAGCTGCATTTTTATATTGATGCCAGATAGTACGGACTGTTGCGGTTGTGATTAAAGATTGTCCGTCAGAAAAAGTGATTTTAGTGGTATTGTTCTTCAACGCTTTGATATCTTGTACAAATTCAATGTTAATCCAAATATTGTCTTCAGAGCGTTCAGAATGGGTAGAGAATAGAAAGATTGAAATAACTGGTGAAAGTAAAATGGGTGGTTTACTGTTGATGTTGGTAATCCGAGCGGTATCAGTTCGAAGTGATTGAAAGGTTGAACCATAAAAGCGACAAGAGTTGTCTAAAGTTTTTTGCGGGGGGCTTTCTACAATCCTCGGATCTTTATTGTAGGTAAGCAATTTTGTATGGAGTGCTCCATACTCTTGAGCAATGACTGGGATAATGGCCATATCATCGCTTTTGAAGATGCTATGTTCGTCCATAAGCACGTCCTCCTATTTAATTAATTACGATTAGAATTCGTTAGACATCTAATCATGTAATTATTGTATACTAGCACCTAGAAAAGTCAATAGAAACTTTTGAGTTAATATTACACTTTTAATTTTTAAAAAGTCAGAATATTCATTGATTTTAGATTAAATGCAATGTATACTCGTAAATAACTTAAAAAAAGAAAGGCAGTGATTAAAATGAATCACAATATCAATGTAAAAAATGGAACACTGAAGGCGTTCGTAGCGAATGTAAACGACCTGGGGGTAGAACTCGTAATTGATCAAGCTCTACGTAATGTACGTAAAGAAAAACTTACAGAACTGATTGACCAAGCTTTAATCGAAAAAGATGAAGCAGCATTCAATCGTTACATTGAAGAATATAATCAATTGGAGGATGTTTTAATTGGCTAACTCGTCGTGGGATTCCTGTTCCTGTTCATACTAAAAGGTCTATTCATTTCAAATACCGAATGAATAGACCTTTTTTTGTTTGCTTATTTTTAAGCATAATGAGAAATAAACTTCGTTCTATTTCCCCTCTTGATCATTTAAATAGTAATAGCCAATTGTATAAGTCAGTACTTCATTATCTTGGATTGGACTCGCTTGATCTTGAGATTGATGACGTACATTTTTATGGGCATCTTTGAAGACATCTGAGCTCAACCAATTTTTGAAACATGCTTCTGCATCCCAAATTGTTAAAATTTTCACTTCATCATATTCTTTTAAATTATTTGTCGTTGTGACAAACATTTCTTTAAAACCTTCAATTGTTTCAATACCTTGTCGTTTGTAAAAACGTTCTACAATTCCTTCTGCTGAACCTTTATCTAATTTCAATTTGTTTTCTGCCATAAACATAGCGCATACACTCCTTTATCTGTTTTCAATTAATTTTCCAACCACAACAACACGTTTATCAGAACGCGAAAAAGCATCTTCACACGTAGATAACGTCATTATCTTGTCTTGTGGATGAACTGAAATATCTGTTTTGATTTTCGATTTATTTTTCGTTTCTTTTAAAAACTGTTCGTATTCATGTACATTGTTGAAATTTGTCTGTATATAGTTATCATGGGCATCCGTCGAATATGCGCTGAATACTTTTAACGCATACTGATGATACTTTGTATCAAACTCTATCGTTTGATGTGCATCATAAAATGTTTGATTCAAATATTGATGTAACTCATCAAACATAGTTTTATCGCCAACACTATGACCATAAAGCACTGTATTTTGAGATAAATCTTGTAAGTTATTACGATAATCTACAAAGATACTGCCCTTTTTCGTTTTTTGTTTCTTAAAGTTATGTTCTAAGTAATCTTCATTATCTCGGGATTGTAAAACGGGATAATTCAAACTCGTACCTTCTAAACGAATCCACCCATGAATGTCAGAATTGACCTCTGCTAATGCTTCAAATTGTGGGCGGACCCCTTTCTTTTTATAGTCTGTTTGTAAAACTTCGTATTGTTTTTCTTCCGCTTCATTATCTAAACGATGTTGGAAGATAAGATAGATAGCCGCAATAATAACCAGCACTAATCCAAATTGAATGACACGTATTAGTTTATTCATCATTAACACCCGCCGTGACATTTACCAATTAATATGCCGCAATCTTTATCATGAATAATCTTTGCGTCGATTTGGTAAATTGTTTTTAATAATTCTGATGTCACGATAGCTTGCGGCTTGCCTTGTGCTGCAATTTCTCCATTTGCGACACAAATCAGTTCATCACTATAAGTTAAAGCCTGATTTATGTCATGAAGCACCATGATGATAGTTAAACGATGCATGTCGTTTAACTGTCGAATCATCTCAAGGACTTGATATTGATAATGTAAATCTAAAAATGTGGTAGGTTCATCTAATAATAAATATTGTGGTTCTTGGACTAAGGCCATTGCGATAAAAACGCGTTGTTTTTCGCCACCGGACAAAGCGCCAATCGGACGATCTGCATACTTAGTTAAATTGAATTGTTCAAGTACACGTTCAATGACCACTTCTCCTCTTACATCTTTCTTCAACCAACGATGATGACTATATCGTCCATAGCGCAGTAATGTTTTAACGGTGAAATCTTCAGGTGCTGTATTGTTTTGATGGACTGCTGATAACATTTGCGCAAGTTGTTTCTTACCTAATGTATTCAAATCATTGCCTTCTATGTACACACAACCAGCCTGAGGTTGAAGATAACCTGCAAGCATTTGAAGTAAGGTACTCTTACCTGATCCATTCGGTCCGATAATAGAAGTTACCGCATGACGTTTAATTGTCAGATTCAAGTCATTAAAGAGTTGTCTTTGACCATATTTAAACTCAACGTTGTTGATATTCATTTCGGTACGCTCCTTTACAGATTAAATAGATAAGATAAGGTCCGCCGATAATGACCGTAATAATATGCGCTGGCACTTCAAATTGACGGGACATCAACCTGCCAAGTGTATCCGCTAATAGCACGGCTATCGCACCGAATAACACACAACAAATCACAACTTTCTTATAGTCACTGCCGACTAATCGACGTGCAATATGCGGTACAATCAAACCAACAAAGGCCATAGCACCAGCTACAGCTACTGCACTGCTCGCTAAAAAAACCGCAATCAACCCTATCCACATACGATAACGTTGTATAGGAAAGCCTAAGTTGTGTGCTTGTCGATCATCAAAACCCAACATATTCGCTTGAAAGATAACAGTTATAGCTAAGATAAGTCCTATGCATGTAGTCACTGAAATTTGTGCTGCGTCTTTCCATACTTTTAAAGATAAACCAGCAGATAATCTCACAGCTGGGTTAGCGGTTAAATATTCCAACATACCATTCAACATCGCATACATCGACACACCGACAAGCAGCATGCGCATCGGATTCAGCTGATAACGATGTTGTAAATAAAACAATAAAGTAAATGGCAATAATCCGCCTATAAAGCTGATAATTGGCATATAAAAGAATAAAGTCGGCACCAAAGTCATCACAAGTGCTTTAGCCACCAAAGCACCTGAACTGACACCGATAATACTGGCGTCCGCAAGCGGGTTTTTCAGCACTGCTTGTAAATAAGCACCCGCTACGGATAACGCAGCACCTGCACAAATCGCGACAATGATACGTGGTAAACGTAAATCTATAATCGCATCGATTTGATTATCATGACCTGTTGCGATTTTATTCCAAAGCTGAGCTGAACTTATGCCTAATTTACCGTTAAGCAACGCAAACAAGACCACTACAACAAAGAGAATTAAGGTACAAATAAAGACGACACTGAATTTATATTTCATACTCCACCTCATTTCTTGTTGTAGAAGATATCATATAAATCTTGCATGGCTTGGTCTGCATCGATATTAGCTGTAATGCCGAAAGGTTGTTCTTCTAAATCATAGACACGACCTGTCTTGACTGCTTTAAAATGTTTCCAAATATCATTTTCTTTGAATTCTTTATCAAACATCTTTTTAACTTCTTCAGGCATTCCATGTGGCAAACGCAGAATAATATCTGGATCAACGTCATACAGATACTCTGTATTAGAAGCTAGATATTGTTTCGAATTTTCTTTAATCACATTTTCACCGCCCGCAATTTCAACTAAATTGCCGATATAAGAGCGATTCGTAGCAACTAAATAACTGCCTGGCACACCCATTAAAATGAGTACTTTAGGGTGCTTTTGTTGCGCTGCTTTTTGTCTGATTTGTTCTTCTGCATGTGTCAATTTTTGATTTAGCTTTGATGCTTCTGTTTCACGATTAAATTCTTTACCCATCTGTGAAATAGAAGTTTTCATGCCTTTTAGACTGTCATAGTCATAAAAGATAGCTTTAGCTTTAATCATTTTGAACTTAGGTTTTGTCTCATCTTCAATAGTAGAAACGCCTAAAATATGTGTCGGGTGAACAGCTTGTACCTTCTCCATATCTGGTGTCATCGGTTGTCCGACTTTCGGTACATTGTCATATCTTTCAGGCAGTGTTTTATATGAGTCGGGTTTACCTGCAATGTCTAAATTCAAAGCATCTAACGTTTGTGTCAAAGCTACTGTTGTCGGTACAATGCGGTATTTTTCAGAAGATGTTTGGTTATTTTTATCTTCTTGTGCTTGGCAACCAGTCAGTAGAACAATTAAACCTAAAAGTACAACACACCATCGTTTAATGTTTTTTCTCATGACCTTTACCTTCACCCTTTCTAACGTAAAGTGTAGAGACTACTAACAAAGCACTCGCCAAAATAATCACCGCACCTAAATAAATTTGATTCATTCTCTTTAAATACTTTCCAACATCTGAATGTGTCTTTGTAAATTTAATAGGTTCACCATCATCCGCATGCCGATTGAATTTAGGAAATATTTCAGGCAATGGCGGTTCTTCCATTGTTTTTGCAGTTTGTGTTGTTTTAACAGCACTTGGTTGTGAAGGTCTTGATGACGTAATAAATGGTGTGTCATTCATCGATTGTGCCTGATTAAATGCTGGATTGGTTGGTGTTTGTTTATGATTGTGTGTCTCAGATGCATGTTCTGACGGAGTTTCTACTATAGTATTTTCTTTAGTTTCAACCGTTTCTGTCGCTTCATTTGTTGATACTTCTGTGCCCTCATCTTGTTTGATAGATGTGCCACCTTTTTCTTCTTGTTGGCTTGGTGTGTCTGTCTCTTGAGCTGTTTCATTAAACACCATTTCAGTTGTATAGTGATGATCATAATTTAAATGCGGAACAATAACATGTACTTTTGAGGTCAACATTTTCTGATCTTTTGGCATGTTAAATTCAATGACACGTTGATCTTGTTGTGAATCTTCACTTACCACTTTTACTGGAATACGCGTTTCACCATTAAAGATTTCGAAAGACTTCCACCACGCAGCATTTTTTAATGTCATTTGAACAGTAGCTTGCTGATTGTGATAGGTCACTTTAGCTGGATGTACCATATATTGATCCATCACTGATCGTTCATTTGTTTGATGTTTTAATACTTTGAAATTCAAATTCTGTATTTCTGATACGTGGGTATTGGATTTCTTAGGAAATACTTTTTTGGGTGTGTGTTTTTCTGTTGGTTGTGTATCTGGTTTTGGTTGAACGTCAGTTTTTGGCTTCGATTCAGGACTTGGCTTTGGTGTCGGTTGTACTTTAGGTGTCACATCTTTTGGCAATTGTGCTTCTAAATTAATTTTGGTTGTATAGTGATGATCGTAATGAATATCAGGGACGATAATATGTACTTTTGAAGTAAATGTTTGCGTCTCTGATGTGACTTCAACTTCTACAATACGTGCTTCTTTTGTTTCACTGACTGTACGTACATCACATTGTTTATCACCTTCATATAATTCAAAAGCTTTCCACCACTCTGGATACAGCAATTTAAACTGTAAATAAACTTTGTTGTTTTTAGTTTTGACAGTTGCTGGATGTGCCATATAATCATTCATAACTGACACATCCTGACTGTTTTCTTTATAGACTTTAAAAGGTATCTCTTTAATTGTTTGTTGTGATAATGTTTGATGATTGACTTCAGCTTTTGAGTTGTCAACGGTAAATGAACAAAGTAAGCTGCCACATAGTACAGCAACTAAACATTTGTGAGGTACATTCATTTTAATGTTGTCCTTTTTTACGTTTATTGACGACAAAAAATAGAAGTAATACAGCTGAAGCACCCATTAAAGTGATATAAAGCCATTTAGATTCACCGGCAGCTGTTTGTGGATTTGTCGGTGTCGCATCTGATGATGTTGCTTTTCCTGTTGCTTCGGCATTTTCTCCTTTTGAAGTGTCACCTTTTGAATCATCCGCATGGGATGCAGCTGCGGCACTGTCACCTTGCTTATCACCTTTTAATAAATATGTAATGTTGTAGTTATGGTCATATTTAAAAGGTTTACCGTTTACTTCTTCATCGATATACACTTTAATTGTGCCTGGAATTTCGCCTGATGTTTTATCGATTAAAAATTCTGAAGTACGTTCATCTTTTGCTTTATCTTCATGCACAATATTTTCTTTTTGACCGTTAAATGTAAAGTTAACAATCCAATGACTGTGGTTGACTGTGAATTGTACATATTGTTTACCGTTTTTATCAATTAACTTAGCGGGTTTATTGAAATAATCATTTGCCATCGATACGTCTTGTGTCTTATGTTTTAAAATATCGTAATTCAGATCTTTTTCAGCAGCTGAAGCTACAATGAAAAAAATGGCCCAAGTTAACACAATTAATACCGCACTCATTGCGATAACTTTCTTGATTGTTGTTGTCATATGAATCATCCTTCTTTCTATATGATGAGAGGTTGTGAGAGACCCACAACCTCATTTTCTTGATTCTCAGGAATACATTACAGACTATTTTTCTTTGATTTCACGTGTCTATTCCAAAACAGTGCGATACCGCCTAAAAATACAGATAAAATGCCAAACGTTGTCGCTGATTCTTCTGTACCGGTTTTCGGCAATGCTTTTGCCTTAGCAGGTGTTGATTTGTTTCCTTTAACTGATTTTACAATTTCAGACTTCATTGCTTTAGCTTTAACTGAACCAAGCGGCTGTACAGATTTAGATGCCATAGCTTTCATAGATGGTTGAGTTGCTGCCGCATCTTGTACTTCTGTCACAACTTCAGATACTTTTGGTTCTGTTTTTTGAACTGACATCGGTTCTACTTTTATTTCTGGTTTTACATTAGACTCATCCGATGCTTTTTCAGTCGATTCATCGACTTGCTTAGTATCTTTTTCAGGTGTGATAACTTTTGGTTGTACTTTTTCTTTTTCAACTGTTTTATCTACAACTTTATCAGTTGCTTGATCTTCAGCTTTTTCTTGTGGTTTAGGCATAGGTTTAACTTGTGGTTTTGACTCAGGTGCTTTTAAATCAGCAACCGCTTCGTCAAAAGCAATTTGTGTCGTATATTTATTGTTGTAATTGATGCCTGGGACTACAATATGCACCTTACTTGTTAACATCTTTGTACCTGGTTTCACTTCAAAGTTGATAACTTTTTGATCAGCTGATTTTGAAACCTCATGTTGTTTGAGCTGTTGTGCACCATCAAAGAGTTCAAATGATTGCCACCAATCTGGATTTTTAATTGTAAACTGGACAAATGTTTTACCATTTTCCTTAACCACTTTTGCCGGGTGGTCCATATAATCATCCATGACTGATTTTTGATCTTCACCGTCTTTTTTAACCATAAAGCCGATTTCTTTTATAACAGGCGCAGCACTTAGAGTTTCTACTTTAGGTGTAGTGTGGTCAGATTGTTGTTCAACTTGTGGTTTTGGAGCTGGCTTTTCTACTTGTGGCTTAGGCGTCACTTTCGGTGCTGCTGCATCTGATTGTTGTTGATTTGATTGTGCAGTCGGCGGTTTATTTTGGTCAAGGTCTTTAATTCTTACATGGTAAGCACCTTCGTAGTTGATTTTAGGTAAGCTGACTTTCACAATCGCATCATAGTGATCAATACCAACTTGATATGGGAAGACGACTGTTCTTTCATTCTTCTTCGTATCACGTGCGATCGTTTTCACACGCTCGTAACCTTCTTTAGTATCCACCATAAAGTCATCCCACATACTGTCTGACTTAATTGTCATCGCCACATAGTGTTTACCGTTTTGTTGGAACACTTGCATCGGTTTGACTACTTCAAAGTCCATGTGTGAAGGTTCATTTTTCTTACTATGCAACACTTCAAAGTTATGTTGTTCTGGGTTTGTAATTGTGAAATCTGACAATGGCGCATTTTTAAATTCTTTTTTCGCTGCTTCTAACTGTTCTTGTAATTGTTCTTCATAGTCAGCAAGCATTTCTTTATCATTTTCTGAAGGCACTTTATCTTTCGCCATCAACTTCTTAAGTTGATAAATCTTATCTTCTAACGTAATCGCATTATCGAATGCTTCTGTTTCTTTCTTTTTCTTATACTCATC
>NZ_KV837033.1:0-89380 GCF_001838465.1 Staphylococcus sp. HMSC061G12 | reverse complement strand
TTTTCTTATACTCATCTTGTGTTAATGGCTTAGAATCACTTGCGTTGATAGGTTGGTTGAATTTAAGTTCAACATCTTCAAACTCTTGACTAGTAACCAATCTTGATGATGATTTCGTTGATGATTTCACAATGACACTTTGTGTATTGTTTGGAACTGCGAATTGTAACTTAGCTGTATTTTTTGCTTTATCGTAAGCAGTGACCTGTGTATTTAGTTTATGGTTCTCTTGATAAACATCAAATCTATCCCAAATTGTTGGAATGTCTAATGTTAATTCAACAGTTGATGCTTTATCACCTTTTATAAATTGAGCAGGTTGTTTAATATTTGATGCATGGAAGAATGCTTCTTCGTCAGTATTTGGTTTAACGACTTTAAACTCTACTGGGTAACGCTCTTCGTTTGCGTGAGGATCTTGTAAAGATGGTTGTTTAATTGCTGCTTGTACTGAGACTTGATTTGTTGGTGCTGCTGTTGCTTTTTCTGTTTGTGGTGCTTCTTGTTTTGGTGCTGGTGTTGTTTCAACTTTCTCGATTGTCGGTTTTGAGTCTGTTTGAGATTGTGCTGTAGATGCTGCTTGTGGTTTATTTGCTTCTTTCTCTTTTGACTCAACTGTTTTTGGCGCTGAAACAGGTGTCGCGTTTGGTGTCGTCGAAGTGCCGCTATCCGTTACAGTAGTCGGTGCTGCTGCGTTTGATACGGGCGCTTCTTGTTCAGCTGCTTGTGCTTGTCCTCCTCCTAAGAAGATTACTGCACCTACAGCTATCGAAGCTGCTCCGACAGTAAATTTACGAATTGAATATTGGTACGCTTTCTGGTTGGCATGGTTCATAACTGTTCTCTCTTTGTTGTTTCTCACGTTGATAACGCTCCTAATCATTAATTTTTACACCAATAATGATAATCATTCTCATTAACAATGTATAAAGGGAGTATAGCACACCCTTAAATCAATGTCATTACTATTATTTATGTTTTTTAAAGTAGTTAAAATGACACTATTATATTTGCGTTATTATTAAATATTTATAATTCGAAGAAGTTTTGAAGCGCTTTGACATTACGCATATCAAGTGGATAGTGGTGTTTGACCTTCCCTTCATGAAATTCCGCAACATAATCTGCGCTGTTTATAATCAATTCATAGTCATGTGTAATGACCAAAATTGTATACCCTTGGCCTTTTAATTGTCGTAATTCTGTCGCAAATTCAGACATACGTTTGCCATCTAAACCACTGGTTGGTTCATCAAATACTAAAATAGGTCTACCGCTTTCTTTAGCACTCGCAATCGCCAGACGCTGCATTTCTCCGTTTGAAAGTGATAAGGGGTGTTTATCACGATGTTGTTTTAAATCAATTATATCTAACGCATGTACTAAATCAGCATCTGACATATTACGATGACTGAATCTGATTTCTTCTTCTACAGTTTCACCGAAAAGTTGAGACTCTACATTTTGAAAGACTTGATATACATCGTGCTTCCACTGTTTTTGACGTATTTTATGTGTGCCGTTCATAATCACTGCGTCTCTATTTAACTTAACTGTACCCATTAATGCTTTCGCGAATGTAGATTTCCCTGCCCCATTATGGCCGACTATCGCTGTTTTCGCACCTTTATGTAAATCAAATCGCTCAATATTTAAATCTAATGTTTCTTTTTTCTGATAGCGATATTGCCAGTTTTGTATAGGTATCACATCGTGTGATGAAGGTTCTGATCGTTTTGGTCGTAGTCGTGTTAAATCTGTCGCTCGTAAACCATGTGCTTTTAATTGTTTTAGTTCTAATTGACGAAAATCATCTTGATTCCACGCTTTAGTAATCTGACCTGATTCAATTAAGATAAAACGATCTGCCAAATCTAATAAATAATGCAGACGATGTTCCGCAATGACAATTGTCTTCCCTTGTTGCTTCCAAGATTGAATCATACGCGCTAATTTTTGAACGGCTTTGAAATCTAAATTTGAAGAAGGTTCATCCATGACAATAAGCGCTTGTCCTGCGATTTCAATACTGATACAGGCAATCATTTGTTGTTGACCACCCGACAATTCAAAGACATTACTTTCTAGTAAATCATTAATTTGATATTGATCTACTGCTCTAATAATTCGTGATTGAATTTCTTCTGGGTCTGTATAGTAATTTTCTAATTCAAAGGCAAGTTCATTTAATACATGTGTACAGAAGAATTGTGATCTAGGATTTTGAAAGATACTGCCGATTTGGTGACTTAAATCTTTGAAAGCATAGTCCTTCATGTTTTGTCCTGCGATGACAATATCTCCTGCGATTTCACCTGAGAAAAATTGAGGAATTAGCCCGTTGATTAATCTTAGTACTGTTGATTTTCCGCATCCTGATAATCCTGTTAAACAGACCACTTCGCCAGGACGAATAGTTAAATTAAAATCTTCTAATGCATTTTTATCTGAAGCACTGTAGCTGAAAGTTACATTGTTAAATTGAATCATTTGAGCCTCCCTCTTATATAACGTAATAAAATAAAACAAGTAAAATTAAGAATCCTGCGATAGTTTTGTCGGTTGCGGTCATTTTAAATACAATGAGTAACGTACGTGCAGCGTCTACAGAAAGTCCTCTTGTTAAAGAAGCGGCTGTCAACTCATTTGAAATTTTGACCACTCGATTAATTAACGGTACAATACGCATTTCGGTATAACGTATCGGATGTAGAAACGCTTGAAGTGTCGTCATACCCCGCATACGCATCGCATGTTTAATGTTTTGCGATTCTTGATAGACTACAGGAAGAAAACGAAACATGACTGCTAAAGGAATCGTCAACACATTTGGAAACTTCATTTTCTCTAATGCACGAATGAACATTTCAACTGACGTTGTTTTAAATAAGACAAATCCCATTAAAGCAGCAGGTAAAAAACGTGTAAGCAAATTGGCTATTATAAATATCAAACTATATACAACCGCATGGTAATCTCTCAATTGGAATGTTTCGATATACCATCCAGTAAAAAGAATAAAAAAGCATAATAAGCCAGCTTTATAATAATGTAGATAAAGCAGACAAAATGTAGGTATCAGAATAATTACAAGTCGTGGATAAACCGCATGACCCGTAGTAGTTCCTGTTAAAGCGATAAAGGATATCAATACCATACTTAACAATTTTATTCTTGGATCAATTTGCATTTTGATCATGAGACCATACCTGCACGTACAAAATGTTTTTTAAATAGAATTCTTGCGATGACAATTCCGATAACCGCACCGACCATACAAGTCACTATAATGATTGGTAATGTTTGTAGCGTGAATAGTTTATCTAGTAATGCTGTATATTCGTGTCCTCTTTTTTGTTCTAGATAATCGAAAAAGGATTGTCTTGCGAAGTAAAATGGAAGCAAACTGCCGAGTGACCAAAATGAAAAGACAATATAACCGATACTTAATGACAACCAATGACGATAGTTGCCTATCTTCATAATTAAATCAGCTAGAATCGGTAATGGAATACCAGTAATTAATGCGAGCCCTGGGTGACCCATAATAAACAATACTAAGCTCACTACAATACCACTGATACTTAAAGCGCCGAACTTTTGTGTTTTAGCTACCAACAACATAATAGGTACACTGCCAATAACCGCAAATAATGCAGGTAAGAAAAACATAATCACTGGCACAATCCCAGCAATACCTACAGGTGTAATTAACACAAAGAATATTGCGGTAAAGAGCCCGATGTTAATTAAATCTTTAACTTCTAATTTCTCACGTTGCATGCATGTATCTCCTCCTTAAAAATCTGTTGTTAAATTTATCGTGTGAATATAACTTAATCATAGTTTACCACCATTGATAATGATTCTCAATTACGTATTTCAATCAAAAATTACTTTTCTTTAGTAAAAGGTATATAAAACAATAAAATAGAAATAACTGCTTATCTGAGCTTTAAATTATTCAAATCCATTTAGAAATCCACATTAAACTAGCACATTCTATCCTATCAATCAGACTATTCATTTTCTACTACAATTAAAATTTCTCTATATAAACTATGTTTAGATTTAAATTTATCCTCGTACACATAGCCTAGTATACTAGCTAATTTATATATTTTAACTTTTTTGCTTTGCAAAATTAGCTTCACATCTAAAATATAAAAGGGGCTGGATTTATGTCCCAGCCCCCACTCTTTTTTTATGATATTCTAATACACTCTATAATATGCTTGGTTACCCCACCAAGCTTTTTCCGCAGATGCACGTGCTTGTTTTCCAGCAGTGGTATAGCCACTATCTGAACGATATTTGCCGATTGCTGTAGAACCATGACCATAACTATTATGTGTTTAATATGACCAAACATATGTTGATCCTATTCCATGACTCCATTTTCCACTTTCTACCCATTCGTAAGCATTTTCAATTGTAGTTGTTCCCATTCCTAGTAATAAAGTGGCAATAATTATTGTTCTAGCAACATACTTTTTCATGAAAACACCGTTTTTAAAACGTTCTCTATCTATTAAAAATAATATACAATAAAAACCCACTAACGCCAATAAATTTTCTGAATATTCTTATATTAATGAGTCTTTTCGTAATAATTATCATATTCTGAATATTCTATTGATTTAACTGTGATTTCGTGCTATGATTACGTCATTAAATCAATACGCTTTAGTTCGGTAGAGAGTGAAAGCGTTGATGGAAGTGAGGAACTATAAATGGAATACATCGAATACCAAGATAAAGTGCTTAAACGAAAAGATTTGGAACTCCGCTTTTTAAAATATTTCCAATCTCATCAGTATGAAGTGATAGATTTGCATTTTATTGAACGTTTGAATTGGCAACAGTTGACGCAAGATGATTTAGAAAGTATGGGAACGCGCAGTATTTGGAAAAATGGTCAAAATTTCTTTGCGCTTCGTAATGACTGGACAGATCAACTTCAACATTATGTCAGAACGTATGCTTTAAATTTAAAACAAGCCGTATATGCAGGCCCTATCGCAAACAATGAACATATCAGCACAAACTTAGGTATTGAAGTATTTCATCCGACTTACCAAGAAATGTTGACGAGCTTTCAGTTAATGTTGGGATTTGTTCAAAAGGAAATGAAACGAGAGGTAGATTTTGCGGTGATTGGTCATTATCAACTGTTATCGTTGTTGCTTAGTGAAGAAGAACGCACACCAAAAATCTTACAATTGATTAATGAACGTAACCTTTCTGAACTTAATCAGCAGTTGCCAAAAGGTCATAAACTTTTAGGTTTATTGAAACAACCGACTCATTTGCAACTGGATTATATTCAAAATATTATTCCTAACGATCATCCGACATACTTATCTTTATTACGATGGTCAGAAGAATTAAAACGTGCAGGCATCCAAACGATTCACTTAGATGTAACAACAATGCCACCGAAAACTTACTATATCGGCAGTTTTATGCAGCTGTTTGAAAATAGCCAGTCTGAACCGATAATGTCAGGCGGTCATTACAGTGGAACAATCGATGGTTTCGGTTTTGGGATTCAATTAGATTAGGAGGAACAAATTATGTTAACGATTGCCCTCAGCAAAGGGAGATTACTCAAAGACTTCATCGCATTTTTAGAACGCAACAACAATCCTATATGGGCAGAAGCTTTACATCAACGTGAACGTAAGCTGCAGATTACCGTAAAAGATATTAAATTCATTTTAGTTAAAGGAACAGATGTCCCTACTTATGTTGAAGAAGGTATCGCAGATTTAGGCATTACCGGCAGTGATATCTTAAGTGAAAAGCCAAATCATAATGTGAATAACTATATCGATTTACCATTCGGTCAATGCCACTTTTCTGTAGCAGCCAAACCTGGTGTGACAGATATCAATCGTGTTGCGACGACTTACGTTAATACTACACGCCAATATTTCAACCAACTCGGTCAAGATGTCAGCATCATTCCTTTATCTGGATCAGTGGAACTCGCAGCTGTCGTCAATATGGTTGATGCTATCGTGGATATCGTCCAAACAGGTACAACACTTAAATCTAACGGATTAGAAGAACGTGAACAAATTGGTAATGTAAATGCGAAATTAATTACCAACAAACATGCTTTCTTCAGTAAATCAGACGCTATTAATCAATTCATTACACAACTGGGGGTTTCTATACATGCTTAATAAAACTGAATTTTATGCGCGTTTCCAAAACGTTTCAGATATCGAACAATCATTAATCGACCAAGTCAACACAATCATTCAAAACGTCAAAAAGAATCAAGACAAAGCCTTATTTGACTATAATAAACAATTTGACGGTGTCGAACTTTCACAATTAGAAGTACCTCAAGCGGATATTGAAGCCAGCTTGACTCAAATCTCACCAGAATTACGTGAAGCTTTGACACAAAGCTTTGAAAATATCAAAGCATTCCAAGAACGTATCAAACATGAAGATGTCATTGGTGAATACACAAGTGAAATTTATAACCCGCTTGAAAGTGTCGGTATTTATGTTCCAGGCGGTAAAGCCGCTTATCCTTCAACTGTTTTAATGACTGCGACACTTGCTAAAGTTGCAGGGGTCAAAGAAATTATCGCAGTGACACCTCCACAAGCTGAAGGCATTAAACCAAGTATTCTAGCAGCTTGTAAAATTGCGGGTGTCGATCGTATTTTCCAAGTCGGCGGTGCACAAAGTATTGCGGCGTTAGCCTTTGGTACGGAAACTGTACCTAAAGTTGATAAGATCGTCGGACCAGGTAATCAGTTTGTTGCGTTAGCGAAACAATTACTTTATGGCTATGTCGGTATTGATCAAATCGCTGGACCAAGTGAGATTATGATTATCGCAGATGAAACATCTCGTCCTGAATTTATTGTTCAAGATATCTTAGCACAAGCTGAACACGATGAGCGTGCACGTACTTTCTTATTATCTACAAGTCAATCTTTATTAGAAGAAGTAGAAGCGTTATTACCAGAGGCTATCAACAATGCCCCAAGAAAAGCGATTATCGAACCAAGTGTACGAGACTTCCACTACCCTATTTTGACTGAAAGTATCGAAGATAATATAGAAATCGCAAACTATGTCGCACCTGAACATTTATCAATTCAAACAAAAGAACCTGACTATTACATCAACAAAATCAAATATGCTGGCGCAATGTTCTTAGGTTCTTATGCACCTGAAGCTTTAGGCGATTATAATGCAGGGCCAAGCCACGTCTTGCCTACTAACCAAACATCCCGCTTCACAAACGGTTTAACAGTCAATGACTTCCTCACAAGTCACTCTGTAATCCGTTATGACCAACATGCCTTCAACAACCTTGCAGAAGGCGCTATGACAATCGCCCATGAAGAAGGCTTATACCAACATGAAGCCTCAGTTAAAGTCAGAGTAGAACAGGAGGAATCATAATTGATTTATATTGATAAAAACGAAAGCCCGATTCCTGCACTTTCTAAATCAGAAATTGCAGAAGTCATTAATCATACAGATTTTCGCGTCTACCCAGAAACACAATATAATGATTTTCTTAAAGCATACGCGGATTTTTATAATTTAAATACCAATCAAGTTTTAGCTGCGAACGGATCTGATGAATGGATTCAAAAATGTATGTTAGCTCTGCCAGAAGGCCCAGTACTTACGTTAAGCCCAGATTTTGTTATGTATACCGAATTTGCGCGCCAAACTGAGCGTGACATTGAATATGTCTCATGCGACCAAGATTTCCGCTTCTCACTCGAAGCGATTTTAAACCGTATTGATGACGTTCAACCTGCTTTCTTTATCATGAGCGTGCCACATAACCCAACAGGCGAACAATATCCTTTCAATTTCTTGAAAGCTATCAGCGACAAAATGAAAGCACTTGGCGGTTACTTTGTCATTGATGAAGCTTATATTGAATTTGGCGAACCGATTGAAGTAGCGTTAGAAGATCATATCATTGTCATGAAAACATTAAGTAAAGCCTTCGCGTTAGCTGGCTTACGTATCGGTGTCGTGATTTCAACACCAAAAACGATTCAATTATTAAATCGTTTCGCACACCCGTATCCGATGAGCACTTTATCTTTAACACTAGCGGAAACATTATTTAAAGATACTAAACGCGTTATGAATCTGATCGCAGAACAACGTTACTTATGTCGTAAACTCAATGATATTTTCAAACCGTATCACAGCAATGATTTAAAAGTGATTCCATCTAAAGCAAACTTTGTCTTCACATATGGACCAAAAGCACGCAGTTTAGGTGAATACGTGATGGAACATGGTTTTAAACCACGTATTTATGATGAACCTGAATTAAATGAAGCTGTCCGTTATTCTATTGCGACAGATCAAGAACTCGATCAACTCTCACAAATCATCAAGGAATGGAGTGAACAAAATGACTTATCATAAAACACGCGCAACTAAAGAGACCTCTATAGAAGCAATGCTAGATTTCACCAATCAATCAGAAACATCGATTTCAACAGGGGTTGGCTTCTTAGACCATATGTTGACTTTGTTCAGCTTCCATAGCGGTATTGCCCTTCAGTTAAAAGTTGAGGGTGATACCTATGTTGATGATCATCACACAACAGAAGATATCGGAATTGTGTTAGGTCAATTATTATTAGAAGCTGTTCGTGATAAAACATCTTTTACACGATACGGTACTTTCTATATTCCAATGGATGAAACGTTAGCACGTGTCGTTACAGATATCAGTGGACGTCCTTTCTTATCATTTAATGCCGAATTCTCTAAAGAGAAAGTCGGTACGTTCGATACAGAACTTGTCGAAGAATTCTTTAGAGCACTTGTGATTAATGCTCGCTTGACAACACACATTGATTTAATCCGCGGCGGTAATACGCATCATGAAATTGAAGCGATTTTTAAAGCCTTTGCGCGCAGTTTAAAAATCGCACTTTCAAAAAGCGATACACAAGGTGTGCCTTCCTCTAAAGGAGTGATTGAATGATCGCGATTGTAGACTATGGTGTCGGAAATATCAAAAATGTTGAACGCGCGGTCAATCACTTAGGCTACGATGCACAACTGACAAGCGATTTTGACACAATTAAAGAAAGCTCGCATATTATCTTACCAGGTGTCGGTCATTTTAAAGATGCGATGACAGCACTCAAAGCTTCTGGCCTAGATAAGTTACTGATTGAGCTTCAAGACAAGAAACCGATGATCGGCATTTGTTTAGGTATGCAGTTGATGTTTGAACACAGTGATGAAGGCGATGTAGAGGGTTTAGGTATGATTCCTGGTCGTGTCGTGCCGATTGATACGCCATACCCTGTACCGCACTTAGGTTGGAATAATTTAGAAAGTAAACACCCTCTTTTAGATAAAGACGTTTACTTTATTCACTCTTATTACGTTCAAACACCTGCACCGATTATTGCGACAGCGGAATATGGTCTGCCGATTACCGCCATTGTCCAAAAAGATAATAAAATCGGTATCCAATTTCATCCAGAAAAAAGCGGTGATTTCGGATTAGCTATTTTAGACCAAGCATTGAAAGGCGGTTTTATTCATGATTGAAGTATGGCCAGCAATTGATTTAATCGATTCACAAAGTGTGCGTTTAACTGAAGGTGACTATGAAACGAAAGAAGCGATGGCGAGAACTGCAGAAGAAGCCGTTCAATTCTATAGTCGTTATAAATGTGTGAAACGTATCCATGTCATCGATTTAATCGCTGCGAAAACTAAACAACCTGTTGAAGCGGATTATATTGAACAACTTGTTGGTTTAACAGATTTGCCGATTGAAGTTGGCGGCGGTATCCGTTCTACTGAAACGATTGAAGATTATTTCAATAAAGGTGTCGCTTATGTAATTGTCGGAACGAAAGGTATTCAAGATACCGCATGGCTTAAAACAGCTGCTGAACAGTTTCCAAATCGTATTTACCTATCTGTAGACGCTTATGTCGACGAAATCAAAGTTAACGGATGGTTAGAAGAAACAGGATTGAACTTATTTGAATTCGTTAAGACCATTGAACACTTACCGCTTGGCGGCTTGATTTATACAGATATTTCGAAAGACGGTAAATTAGAAGGACCGAACTTCGAATTAACGAAACAACTTGCGCAAGCGACTGCCCTACCCGTCGTCGCATCTGGCGGAATCCGCAGTTCTGATGATTTGAAGCGTTTAGAAGCGGATGGTGTACATGCGGCCATCGTCGGCAAAGCTGCGAATACTGAAGCCTTTTGGGAGGGATTAGAATGATAAAAAAGCGTATCATCCCTTGTCTTGATGTCAAAGACGGTCGTGTCGTCAAAGGTGTGAAGTTTAAAGGATTGCGTGATATCGGAGACCCTGTAGAAATGGCAGCGTACTATAACCAAGAACTTGCAGACGAACTTGTTTTCTTAGATATTTCACGTACTGAAAGTGGTCATCAAATGATGTTAGATATTATCGAAGAGACTGCTTCTAAACTGTTTATCCCACTAACCATCGGCGGCGGTATCAATTCTGTTGAAGATATCTCTATCTTGTTAAAACATGGTGCAGATAAAGTTTCATTAAACTCTAGCGCATTAAGAAATCCAGAATTAATTGCGGAGGCAAGTCAGAAATTCGGTACGCAATGTATTTGCGTCGCAATTGATGCGAAATGGGAAGAAGATAAACAAGATTGGTTCTGTTATACACATGGCGGTAAGCAACGCACAGATAAACGCACTTTAGACTGGGTTAAAGAAGTCGAAGCATTAGGTGCTGGTGAATTGCTTGTGACTAGTATGGATTACGATGGTGTCAAACAAGGTTTTGATCACCGCTTATTATCATTAATCAATGACCGTGTATCTATTCCGATTATCGCTTCAGGCGGTGGCGGCAATGCGCAACACTTTGCGGATTTATTTAAGGAAACTGATGTTTCAGCCGGCCTCGCTGCCAGCATTTTCCATGATAAAGAAACAACCGTCGGCGCTGTGAAAGCATTTCTAAAAGAAGAAGGAGTTGAAGTCAGATGGCAATAACACCAGACTTTTCAAAAGGATTAGTACCCGCAATCTTACAACACTATCAAACTAAACAAGTGTTAATGCTGGGATATATGAATGAAGAAGCATATCAAAAAACTTTAGAAGATAAAGTGTGTTGGTTTTATTCTCGAAGCAAAGAACGCCTATGGAAAAAAGGCGAGTCTTCTCACAACTACCAACATGTCGTTGATCTTAAATTAGATTGTGATCAAGATACAATATTAGTCTTCGTCAATCCAGATGGTCCAACTTGTCATACAGGTTCAACGAGTTGTTTCAATACAGAAACACCTTTCTTTATCGATAGTTTAGAAGACATTGTGCAATCACGCGCAAACAGCGATGATGACAAATCATATACACATTACTTATTGAATGAAGGTATTGAGAAAATCACGAAGAAATTCGGTGAAGAAGCATTTGAAGTTGTGATTGCTGCTATGAAGAATGACCAAAAAGAATTAGCTAATGAGACAGCTGACGTCTTATATCACCTCTTTGTGTTACTCCACGCTTGTGGTGTAACTGTAGATGATGTGAAACAAGTTCTACAAAGCAGACATCAAAAAAGCGGTAATTTCAAAGGTGAACGTAAATCTGTTCAAGACTGGTAAAAATTGTTTTAAATAAGCATATAAAAAGCATGCGTTTGAGCTCAATCCAGAGCTTCAAACGCATGTTTTATTTTTTGTAGCTATTTCTATGTTTAATGATGTTGAAAGTGATTTAAATTTCTACTAGGTTACTTTTTAACCAATTTGTACTTTTTCTTTTGGATAGTGATACAAGACAGGCTCTTTTCTGCCGCCAATCATTAAGATGAAGGAGATTAATCCAACCCGTCCGATAAACATCAAGACCATCAAGACCACTTTGGTGATATCTGTACCATCACTCGAGAGACCTAGCGATAACCCACAGGTTCCGAATGCGGACATGACTTCGAAGAAGACTTGAAGAATAGACATTTTACTGCCTTCTACTGCTTGAATAATCACAATTGATGTTAGTGATAAGATTGTTGCAACACTAAACACCATAAAGGTCTTTTGGATATCTGACGGTAAGATTTCTCTATTAAAGACTTTGATGGTAATACGTTCTGAATCCGTACGGAAATTTAAAATAAAGAGAATCAGAATCGCAAATGTCGTTGTTCGAATGCCCCCACCTACTGAACTTGGTGAAGATCCGATAAACATCAATGTCCCCATCAATGAGTTGGTCGCATCTGTAAATTGTGAGATGTCTACTGTCTGTAATCCGGCACTTCTGGTTGTAGTCGATTGGAACATGGCATAAAAGAGTGCTTTATGCCAACTGACGTCTTTCAACGTGTTGCCCATCTCTAAGATTAAAATCATCACTGTTCCGAATAAGAATAATGCGAAATACGTAATCGTTGTGATTTTCGCGAATAATGAGAAGCGGAAGTTCGGATTTCTATTACTGATATACGCTTTAATTTCTAATAGTACCGGGAACCCGATAGAACCCAGTGTAATCAAGAACATCACAATCGCTTGTACGAAATAATCATTCGCATAAGGAATCAATGAATTCCCTGTAATATCGAGTCCTGCGTTAGTTGTAGAGGCCACTGAAACGAAGAAGCCCTGCATTAACGCATATTGGATATCTGCGGTATCTCTATAGAAATAAAAGGCTAGTAATAGCGCACCGACAAGTTCAATCAATAAGACGGCTCTGACAATTTCAATAATCAATTGAACCGCACCGCTCATCGTATGGCGGTTATTATCTAACATAATCATCTGACGTTCACGTAAGCCGATATGTTTACCTAAAATGAGCCATAACACCGTACCTAATGTCATGACGCCGACACCGCCGATATTTAAAATAATCATAATGACAATTTGTCCGAAAGTCGAATATGTATCGGCAATCGTCACAGGTGTCAATCCAGTCACACTGATCCCTGATACAGCCACAAATAATGTATCAATGGGATCCACGTGCACACCAGGCTTATGCACGCCAGGTAAATTTAACATCAAAAATGCTGCGATAATCGCAATCAAATAGAATAAGACAATACCTTGTTGAGGACTGGATCTTTTAAATAACTGGTTAAAAATGGACAACTGTTTTCACCTCAACACTACTTCAATTTAATCGTTATACTTTTTAGTTTACCATTTCGATATATTTTTGCAGATAATGGTTTCAAATCTGCTTGGTGTTCAAAGACAATCTGTCTATATCTTAAATTATCTTCAATTTTTTTACCATCTAATTCTACAATAATATCCCCTGTTTTTAAACCTGCTTTTTCACCTGGTGAGTTTTGATTTACTTCTCTGACTACAGTACCTTGTTGTAAATCTTTAGGAACTTTGAATTGATCACGTTCTTGATCTGATAAATCAGCGACATTCGATAAAGCAACACCTGTATTCGGATAATCAATTTTACCTTTATCTTCTAATTGTTTTGCGAGTGTCACAGCTTTATTGACTGGAATCGCAAAGGCCATGCCTTCTACTGCCGGCATATCAATTTTTAAAGAGACGATACCGACTAATTTACCGTTTTGATCAACTACTGCACCGCCTGAGTTACCAGGGTTGACAGGCGCATCAATTTGAAAGGCTTTTGTCAGTACATCATAGTGGTTGTCTTTATCGATATCTACAGGTACATTACGATTTAAACCTGAAACGACACCATTTGAAATACTGCCTTTAAAGTCAGCTCCTAACGGATTTCCTACTGTAATAACAGGTTCTGCTAATTGAAGCTGTTTAGAATCGCCAATACGTATAGCTTTAACATCACTATCTTTTTCAACGTTTGCTTTCACAACTGCTACATCTGAATATTTATCTTTACCGATGACTTTCCCTGTTGTTTCTTTGTTGTCATCGTATAAAATACGTTGTGTTTTTTTATCGCCGACTACATGACTATTCGTCAATATAAAAATGGAGTCGTCTACTTTTTTGTAGACGACACCTGAACCAATTTCATTATCAGAATTTGCGGTTTCTTTATCAATTGAGCTTTTATTTTTTGTTTTGTTCTCAACTGTTACGACTGAATGAATCGAACTTTTTGCTGCTTTCATCATAGCTGTCTCTTGTTTATCGCCACTGCCATCAAACGTTGCGACATCACCGGCACTTCCATTATCACTTCTTAGATTATGGAATATCGCAAAGAGTAATAGCAATAAAATAATTACGCCGACCGCAATTGCGATTTTAGCCCAATGTTTTTCAAAGAATGCTTTGGCCTGATTGCTTTGTGTACTGCGTTTTGCAGGTTCGCCATCTTTATGAGGCGGTGTGGTTTCTGATTCTGTCTCTGCTGGTTCTTCTGATGTTGCGGGCTCATGAATTTTTGTGTCATCGTCTACTGTGACTGATGAAACATTTGAAACAGCTTTTTCATTCTTCACTGTTTCTTTTTTCGCACCTGCAGTGGATGTTGATGGCTGTTCTTTATGTAAGGATTCATCTTTTGATGATGTTTCTGCCTTCGGTGTCTTTGTTTGTTCATTTTCTACTTCAGGCTCACGTTTACCTTGCGCAATTTCTTGTTGATGTTGAATTTCTTCTTGTGTCAATTTTTCAATACGTGCTTTTCTTAAGTTGTCTTTCACACGTTCTTCATTGTTTTTAGCTTGCATTGCTGCTTTTTCTTTTTCTTGTGCTTGTTGCTCTTTTTCTTGTTCAACACGTTGTTCTCGTTCTTCATTATGGAAAAACTCTCGACGTTTTCGTTTATAATGACTTTTCGGTATAACTTGTTTTTCATCTGGTTGACGCTTTCCATTATCTTCTGCCATCATAACGCCCTCCTCTACTACAATCTTTCTTATCTATTATGACACAATCTATTGTAAATTTCTTGTAAACTTAGTGCTTTCACTAAAAATTTTAGAAGATTTTTTCTTCTACTTCAATCTGAAGGTAAAACAAAAACCGTCTATCTTTTGAATCAATAAAGATAAACGGTTTGTCATTGCATATTGTATTATGAATTTGATTGTTCTTTTGCCTTCTTTTTGTTGTGGCGTAAAGATGATAACCAACCAAAGATAACAAGTCCAATCATGACACCCCAGAAAATGATTTGCCACAATGTTGAATGTGGGAAATGTTCTGGAATTAAATGAACTTGTGGATGTGCAAGAACAAGTACCACTAACTTGATACCAACCCATCCGACAATCGCAAAGGCTGCACCTTCAAGACCAGGATATTTATTTAATAGTTCTACGAACCATGTTGCCGCAAAACGCATTAAGATAACACCGATCATACCACCCATGAACATTACTGCGAATTGACCTAAGTCCATACCGCCGAAATGAATACCAACTGGTTTCAACGTGAAGGCAATGGCCATTGCTGCAAGCATTGAGTCAATCGCAAAGGCAATATCCGCAAATTCGACTTTCGCAACAGTACTCCAAAAGGCTTTCGGGCTGACTTTCTTTTCAGTTCCGCGCTCATCATAGTGATGATCATCACCTTCTGGTTGTTCAGGTCCATGACCTTTGGATTTGTAGAATTGATATAAATTCCGTCCTGACATATATAGTAAATAAACGGCACCAGCTGCTTGGATAAACCAGAAGTTTACTAAGTAACTGATTAGGAATAATGATAAGAATCTAAAGATAAAGGCTCCTAATAAGCCGTAAAATAATGCTTTCTTTCTTTGCTCAGGCGGTAAATGTCTTACCATTACTGCCATAACCACTGCGTTATCCGCAGCAAGTAATCCTTCTAAAAATACGAGTACGAGCAATACCCATCCGTAGGATAAAATTAAACTCGGATCCATTCAATGACCACTCCTTCAAAATAATTCAATCGTCTGGCTAAAAAACGTGGACAAAATAAAAGAGACCTATGCTAAATAAATAGCAAAGGTCTCACTTGAATCCATAGCTGTTTGTACGGACTCCATTTTACCGGAAATGTCTATGCATTTCGTAATGACGATAAGAATGTTGAAGCGGAATTGAATCCAACTTCGTAAGTTACTCCCCTCTGACATGACTGTCATAGGTATTCATTTATTTAAAATAATTATACCCCATTGGATACCTATAATAAACTATAAAGTTTAATTTCAGGGAATTTTTCTTCAAACCAACGCGTCGCAAATTCATTTTCAAACAAGAATACTTTTTGTTCATAGCGGTCTTGTACTAAGATAGAACGCGCTGTACTCATCTTATCTTGGATATCTTCTTCATTTTCAACCCAACGTGCAATTTTGCGGCCAACGGGTTCCATAATCACATCGACATTATATTCATTATTCATACGGTGTTCGAAAACTTCGAATTGCAGTTGACCTACAGCACCTAAAATAATTTGGTTGGTATGCAATGTTTTGTAGTATTGGATGGCACCTTCTTGTACCAATTGTTCAATACCTTTATGGAAGTGTTTTTGCTTCATTACGTTTTTCGGTGATACTTTCATAAAGAGTTCAGGTGTGAATTGTGGCAAATCTTCAAAACTGAATTTTTGGTTGCCACCGACTAATGTATCGCCGATTTGGTAATTACCTGTATCATATAAACCGATAATATCTCCTGCAACTGCATGGTTGATTGTTTCTTTATCATCCGCCATAAATGATGTTGAACGTGTTACTTTTTGTTTTTTATTTGTACGTTGTAGTTTCACGTCCATACCACGCTCAAATGCGCCGCTGACAATACGCATAAATGCGATTCTGTCACGGTGTTTAGGGTCCATGTTAGCTTGGATTTTAAAGATAAATCCTGAGAAGTCAGGCGCAAATGGACTTACTTCTTCTTCGTCTTTTGTTAAACGGCCATTAGGCATCGGTGCATGGTCTACATAAGCATTTAAGAAGCTTTGTACACCGAAGTTTGCTAATGCTGAACCGAAGAATACAGGTGTTAATTCACCTGCTAACATCATTTCGTTATCGAATTCTTCGCCCGCTTCTTCCACCAACATAAACTCTTCAATTGCTTGTGCGAAAGTACTATCGTTTGTAATTGGATGTTCTTCTTCAATTTCATAGTCTTCATTGATATGCAATAAGTGTTCTTCATCTCTGAATGGTTCAATCGTACGATCTTCACGATCGATAATACCGAAGAAGTTTTGACCCATACCTACAGGCCAGTTCATCGGATACGTTTTAATATTCAAAGTTTCTTCAATTTCATCTAACAACTCGAAAGGTTCTTTACCAACACGATCCAGTTTGTTGATGAAAGTGAAGATAGGAATACCACGCATTTTACATACTTTGAAGAGTTTTAATGTTTGAGGCTCAATCCCTTTGGCACAGTCAATTACCATCACAGCACTATCGACTGCCATTAACGTACGATACGTATCTTCAGAGAAGTCTTCATGCCCCGGTGTATCTAAAATATTAATATTAAAATCATCATAGTTGAACTGCATCACAGAACTTGTTACTGAGATACCACGTTCTTGTTCCACTTTCATCCAGTCACTTGTTGCGAATTTCCCAGATTTCTTCCCTTTAACCGTCCCTGCTTCACGAATGGCACCGCCAAATAACAGTAGTTTTTCAGTTAAAGTGGTTTTCCCGGCATCCGGGTGAGAAATAATCGCAAAGGTTTTTCTGGATTCAATTTCATCCTTTATACTCATCTTTCGTCTCCTTTATCAAATAGAATTAAAGTCAGTTCGTGCGCTAAGCTTTCCGCTTCAGCTTCATCCATTAAGTTAAATAGTTCCATTACTAAGTCTTCTTCTACATCTTCTGCTGACTCCTTTTTATCTATCAACGCAGACCAACTCATATCAGGAACCGCAATGAGCTGGTTCTGCATTGTTTCATCTGTATAACTATAGACGATTGCACCTTCTATCGTTTGAAGTGTCCTAATCTTCAGAAGGGCCACCTCCAAATTTCTTGTAAGCCGCTTCTAAACCAATCAAATCATCACGATGTGGTACTTTAACATGACCTGGCATAATTTGATAAGGCTCACGTCCTTTTGAAGCTAATACAACAGTATCGCCTGGTTCTGCAACTTCAATCGCATGACGAATTCCTTCAGCACGATCCGTAAACTCTACATAATTGTCATGTGTCGCACCTTTAGCTAATTCATGTGTTAACATTTTCGGATCATCATTCGCTGGATTATCCGGCGTAAAGATAACATAATCTGCACGACTTGCTTGTCTGCCCATTTCTGGTGTTTTCGTTAAATCGCGTTCTCCTGCCATACCGACAAGTAAAATGAATTTTTGTTTCACAAACGGTTTAACTGCATCAATCAGTTTTTCAATACCATCTGTCGTATGGGCATAATCAATGATTAAATCAATTGGTAATGAACGATCTAACACTTCTAAACGGCCTTCAACCGGTTCTAATTGGCTGACTACGTCCACGATGTCTTGCATTGGTGTACCTTTACTCCAAACTGCAGTCATCGCTGCCATAATATTTGAAATGTTGAATTGACCGACATAAGGTGAATCCACGTGGAATGTACCGTCTGGTGTCACAAAATCAAATGAAGCACCTGTTAATG
The DNA here is from genome assembly GCF_001838465.1 of Staphylococcus sp. HMSC061G12. NCBI lineage: Bacteria > Bacillati > Bacillota > Bacilli > Caryophanales > Staphylococcaceae > Staphylococcus > Staphylococcus sp. HMSC061G12. Next base: position 70,794 of record NZ_KV837033.1, on the reverse strand, counting down.
ATTCTTTGATATTTTCAGCTTGGAATTGTGCTTTATTATGAATACCATACGTAAATACCTCGTATGGTGTTACGGTTTTCAAGTATTCTGAGAATGCATCATCTTGGTTGACGATTGCATATTTTTCTTTACTTAAATCCTCACCTAATTGGCTGAATAAGAGTGACTTCGCGTGACCATATGCTTCCATAGTGCCATGAAAGTCTAAATGGTCTTGTGTTAAGTTTGAAAAAACAGCAACATCAAATTCAACACCGCTTAAACGACCTAAAGCTAAACCATGACTTGATACTTCTAATGTCATGGCTTCAGCACCCGCATCTACTGCTTCATGTACTTTCTTCGTCAATGTCACAGTTTCTGGTGTTGTATTTTCACCTTTTGTGACTGTTTCATTGATTTGGAACCCATTAGTGCCTAAGTAAGCACTGCCTTTTCCTAATTTACGATGAATTAGGTGAATCATCGTTGCAATAGATGTTTTACCATTCGTACCAGTCACACCATACGTTACCAATTTTTCGCTCGGATATTGATATAATTTATGTACAATCAAACTTGCGACACGTCTTGTATTCGGCACAATCACTTGTGTCACATCGCCTGTTAATTGTTGTTCACGTTCTACTACAATCACTTTGCAGCCTTGTTCAACTACATTTTGGCAAAATTTATGGCTGTCTACTGTATAGCCTTTTGAAGCTACAAAGATACTGCCTGCTTTTGCAGTACGAGAATCTGTTGTTACATCATCTACTTCTCTATCTAAACTGCCAAGTACTTGTTTCGATTTTATCTTTTCGAACAATTCGTTCGCTTTCACATCGATCGCCCCTTCTTTTCCAATACTACTATATTATACATTTTTTCTTTAGAAATCTAGATGCGTGAGTTCATTTTCTATTGTACATTTTTCTACGTTATTAATATATCGATTACGCTGTCAATTACATATTAAATTCAAATACTTCCTATATAAGAGAAGCACAATTTACAAATCACTAATCTCTTTTTCATTGAACCAAATGTTAAGAAAGTATGAAAATATTTTTATACTCTGTGAATAAGTGTTATAATTCAGTGATGTTAGCGTCAATATTATTTAATCTGGCTGCAACATACGTTACACTGTAGACAAAGCAATATATTCTATATATTAGCTTCACATAGACAACATTAAATCTACTAACTGGAGGGTGGCTGGTTTCATGGTTACTCAAAATAAGAAGATATTGATAATTACAGGTTCTTTCGGGAACGGCCATTTGCAAGTGACGAACAGCGTTGTGAATCAATTAAATGAAATGAATCTTAAACACTTATCTGTGATTGAACATGATTTATTTTTAGAAGCACATCCCATCTTAACATCCATTTGCAAAAAGTATTATATCAATAGTTTTAAATATTTCAGAAATTCATACAAACGTTTTTACTATAGCCGCCCAAAAGACATTGATAAATGTTTTTACAAATACTACGGTTTAAACAAATTGATCAATTTGTTGATTAAAGAAAAACCTGATTTGATTTTACTGACATTCCCAACGCCGGTCATGTCTGTTTTAACAGAACAATTTAATATGAATATCCCGATTGCGACGGTAATGACAGATTATCGCTTACATAAAAACTGGGTAACGCCCCACTCTTCACGTTACTATGTCGCTACAGAAGACTTAAAACAAGAATTTAAAGATATCGGCGTACCACAAGATATTATAAAAGTTACAGGTATTCCAATTTCTTCACAATTTGAAGAAGACATTGATAAAGACGCTTGGATGCGTCAAAATCGCTTAGATCCTAACCGTCCTACTATTTTAATGTCTGCGGGTGCATTTGGTGTATCTAAAGGCTTTGAATCAATGATTGCCGATATTTTAGAACGTACGCCAGAGACACAAGTTGTAATGGTATGCGGACGCAATAAAGAATTAAAACGTAATTTAAAGCATCAATTTAAAGGCAATCATAATGTGTTGATTTTAGGTTATACACATCATATGAACGAATGGATGGCAGCCTCTAACCTTATGATTACTAAGCCTGGCGGTATTACGATATCAGAAGCGCTTGCACGTAAAGTGCCGATGATTTTCTTAGATCCAGCACCAGGTCAAGAGTTAGAAAATGCACTTTACTTTGAGTCTAAAGGTATGGGTAAAGTGGCGGACACAACAGAAGAAGCAATTGCTTTAATTACAGATTTAACACAAGATGAAAAAGAACTAGATACAATGGTTGCTCGTATGCAAGACTTAAAAGTCAAATACCCTACCTATAAATTATGCCGAGACTTACTTCATCTCTTAGATGAATCTTCACAAACAGAAGAAATTTATGGAAAGGTACCATTATATGCAAAGCTCTTCCTCAAGTAAATACAACGCAAACTATAAACGTAATTTCATAATTATGTTGTTTATATTGTTCTTTATGGAATTCGCACGAGGCATGTTTGTCTTAGGTTACCTTCCCTTCTTACCTACTGTTTCTTCAGTAGCTGTCGGTGTAACCTCAGCTGCAGTTTCCATTCATTATATTTCTGATGCCGCAACAAACTTTGTTGTCGGCTTCTTATTAAAACGATTCGGTGCGAAACCAGTATTGACACTCGGCTTTTTACTGGCTTTCGGCAGTTTGTTTTTAGTGATTTGGTTCCCTTATAATGCCATTATTTTAATTATGAGTTCCATCTTACTAGGTGTCGCTTCAAGCCCAATTTGGGTCATTATGCTATCTAGTGTACGTGATGAATCTCGTGGTAAACAAATGGGCCATGTTTATTTCGCATGGCTATTTGGTTTATTAGCAGGTATGATTGGCATGCTGCTAATTGTTAAAGTGCATCCAACACACTTTACGTTCTTAATGGCACTCGTTGTGTTAGTAGCTTGGATACTTTATTACTTTGTTAAAATCCGTCTCACTAACTACAAAACACGTCGTTTAAAAGAACAACTTGCGCAAATTAAACGTGTGGCACATTCAAATGGTGTCCTATTTCCAGGTATTATCTTACAAGGTGCTTCAATCAGTGCACTTGTACCGATTTTACCCACTTACGCAACAAAAGTGGTAAAAGTTAGTATGGTTGAATATACGGCAGCTTTGATTATTGGTGGTGTCGGTTGCGCTATATCCATGCTATTCTTATCAAAAATCATCGATCATCATGGTAATAAATTTATGTTCAGTGCGATTTTTACAGGCTTTGTATTATATACACTTGCCATATTTAGTCTTTCACTCATTACACAGATCTACCTTGTGTGGGGTGTCGCACTGTTTATTGGTTTAATGTATGGCTTTTTATTACCAGCTTGGAATACGTTCATGGCTAAGTTCATTAAGCAAGATGAACAAGAAGAAACTTGGGGTGTCTTTAACAGCATCCAAGGCGTCGGTGCTATGATTGGTCCACTTATCGGTGGAATGCTTTATCAATTTACGAATAACTTGAATATGACGTTCTACTTCTCAGGAGGCGTCTTCGTCTTCTTAGCCATTTTCTATGGGATTTATTTCCTGCGTATTCAAAAACAACAACCAACAAAATAATGTAAGTTGTCATAAAAAGGCAGCCGGTTCAGACATAGAATCGGCTGCCTTTTTGTATATGTATTTAAAAGTAAGAGGTTAAGACATTGAAAATAGATAGTAACATCTACACTATCGAGCCCTCAATATCACAATGTCTCAGCCCCGTACTTTTTATCACTGAAATGCTGTGAGATCTTTCATACACTTCATAGCTTATTTGAAACTGAATGTGTCGATTGTTTCCCATTTGTCAGCTTCATTATTATATTTCAATAATGTCAACTCACTAATTGTTTCTTCGTAATCAATACCAGCCAGTTTAACTTGTCCAAAGATATCTTCGAATTCTTGGCTTGTTAAACCTTGAGCAATTGTAAAATGCGGAACAAATGAATGTTCTGGTTGGCCGTAAAAATCACCATTATTGAAGCGATTATCTAATTCTTCTAATTCAGGTGTTTTTTCAACTTTAAAATAAATCACATTATTTACAGGTGCGAAATTTGATGCTTTCGTTGCATGAATGTGAAGTGGCGCAATGCCTTCGATACGTGATTGAATATCTTCTTTCACACTGTCAAAATCATTATCTTCAACCTCAAATGAATCTTTGATTGTAATATGAGGTGGGATTTGCGCATAGCGTTCATCATAACGTTTACGATATGCATCAATTTTTTCACGGAATGTTTTTGATGGAATTAATGCTAACCCTAAAATCATTTGAATTCCTCCTTAGATTGAACTATATGGCCATTATAGCAAACATTCTATGAAATCGTTACCAAAAACTGTGACTTTACAGAATTTACTGAATGGTTTACTCCGCTAAAAAGTATAAAAGTAAGGGTTCCATTAGCTTTCTCCAGTACTTCCAACGATGTCCCCCATCAAATTCTTCATAATAATGTGTGACATTAAACTTCTCTAACAAGTCTTTTAATTCACGATTTGGTGTTAAGAAATCCGCACGTTCACCTGTAGTCGGCAACGCAAAGTCAATTTCTTCTTTACCAACCGCTTGCCATATATCTAACTGATCAATAAACTGACAACGATTTGCGAGTAAATCGACGACTTCATTAAACATCGGACTGAACATACCGACTTGATTAAATAAGCGCGGATATGAAAGTGCCGTCATTAACGCGATTGAGCCTGCTAAACTATCACCTAATAACACACGTCCATTCGCCACTTTAAATGTCGGAAATGTTTTATCGATATACGGTAACAACTCTTGTCCCATTGCTTTGACAGTTAAAGGTGCACGGCTGCCATTGGGTGAAAATTCTTCTCTTCGCTTATCCACGGTTTCATAATGGAAACCAATGAAAATGGCGCGTTCTACTTGTTCATCTTCTCTTAAGCGTTCATAGACGCGGTGAATTTGTCCGAAACGAAAGAAGTCTAAACCATCAAAACAAAACACTAATTTATATTTAAATAATGGTGAATAATTTTTGGGTAAGTAGATAGATAACGTAATATCACGTTCTAAAATATCACTATGAAATTGTGTTTGAGTCACAACACCTGGTTCTAGTTCACTCACAATACTCTCTCCTTATTGTTAAATTTAACTCTAGTTTAACAATTTTTATGCGCATTGGGTAATAAGCTAGATATTAACTAGCTTCATTGTGCCATTCCGATTAATCCTATAAGTATTTATTTGTAAAGTTTAATGTTTATTTTCATTAAAAGTGTTGCACGGAACTTTTATTCAAAGTATAATTGAAAAAAATCAATGTCACTGATGCATGTCGAAACACATACAGTAGCGGAACATAATGCGCTTATTTTTTTAGGGGTAAAATGTAAGCGTTTTCTTTTTCGCTTTATTAAGGGGGAAATCATTATGCTAGAAAGTTTTGTAGCTTGGTTTAATGAAATGGTGTGGAGTAAACCGCTTGTTTATGGTCTATTGATTACGGGGATTTTATTTTCTTTGATGATGAAATTCTTTCAAGTCAGGCATTTTAAAGAGATGATTCGTTTAATGTTCCACGGTGAAAAATCACCGACTGGAATCTCAAGTTTCCAAGCGATTGCACTCTCTTTAGCTGGACGTGTCGGTACGGGGAATATCGTCGGCGTTTCTACAGCTATCTTTATTGGGGGTCCGGGTGCAGTCTTTTGGATGTGGGTAACCGCATTTTTAGGTGCCAGCAGTGCATTTATCGAATCAACATTAGGTCAAATCTTCAAACGTGAAGAAAAAGGTGAATATCGAGGCGGTCCCGCCTACTACATTGAATATGGGATTAAAGGACGTTTAGGTAAAATTTACGGTTTAGTCTTTGCGATTGTAACGGTTATCTCAGTAGGCTTATTATTACCAGGGGTACAATCTAACGCAATCGCAAGTTCAATGAACAACGCGTTCCAAATTCCAAACTGGATTGTTGCAGTTACAATTGCGATCATTTTAGGTCTGATTATTTTCGGCGGTGTTAAATGGATCGCTAATGTTGCGACAGCAGTCGTACCATTCATGGCCATTCTTTATATTTTAATGGCAGTCTTTATTATTATCATCAATATCCAAGCCGTACCTGCTTTATTTGGATTAATCTTTAAATCAGCATTCGGTATGCAAGCAGCGTTTGGTGGTATCTTCGGTGCCATGATTGAAATCGGTGTAAAACGTGGTTTGTATTCAAACGAAGCTGGACAAGGGACAGGACCACACGCCGCTTCTGCAGCTGAAGTCTCTCACCCAGCCAAACAAGGTTTAGTTCAATCATTCTCAGTATATGTCGATACATTATTCGTATGTACAGCAACAGCATTAATCATCTTAATTTCAGGCACATATAATACAACAAACGGCGATTTAAAGCCAGGTGGTATTCCGGAATTAATCAAAGATAATGGTATCTATGTTCAAAATGCTGACGGTACGAAAGATTACTCAGGTACAGCAATGTACGCACAAGCAGGTATCGATAAAGCCTTACAAGGCGGCAGCTATCACTTTGATCCTGCTTTCTCTGGTATCGGTTCATACTTTATTGCGATTGCATTATTCTTCTTCGCTTTCACAACAATACTCGCATATTACTACATCGCAGAGACAAATATTGCGTATATGACAAGAAACAGTTCAGTCTTTACGACAAAAATTTGGTTCACAGTTGCACGTTTTGCGTTAATTTTCGCAGCTTTCTATGGTTCAATTAAAACAGCTGATGTTGCTTGGAGTATGGGTGACTTAGGTGTAGGTATGATGGCATGGCTCAATATTATTGCGATTTGGATACTCCATCGCCCTGCGGTTGACGCTTTAAAAGATTACGAGTTCCAAATGAAACAAAAAGGTTCTGGTAACTTCGCGATTTACAAACCAGATCCAAACAAATTGCCAACTGCGACATTCTGGCTTGAAGACTATCCGAAACGTTTAAAGGATGCACATTTCAATGAAGATGAAGCAGTTGCCAAAGAAAAAGGTGCTAAAAATAAAAAGCTCCCTCCACAAAATAACTTAGAAGAAGTTTAAAATAAGATAGACATAAACAATTGAAATAGATTAAAAAGAGGAGGAAGCGTATACCGTTTCCTCTTTTGTATTTCATAGAAATAATCATAAATTTTCTCAGGAAATAATCTACATTTCTACAGAAATATGACTTTTTCAATAACTTAATTTAGTCTATAATGGTTTATAAGTCTATTTCTTTAGGAGGACATCATCAATGCTAAATAAGGTGTGGTTCCGAACGGGAATCATGTTATTGATATTATTTCTATTAATCAGATTGATTATGGAAGTACATGTTATCTTTAAACCGCTGATTATCATTATTCAATCAGTCATTTTACCATTTATCTTAAGCGGTTTTTTATTTTATGTCTTTTTACCGCTTCAAAAGTTTTTAGAAAAACGCAAAGTTCCGCGTTGGGGCAGTATTTCGATTATCTTTGTGATTTTAATCGGCTTAACTGCAACTGCAATTACAGTCGTTGCACCACTCATCGCTAACCAAATTAACGGGTTGATTAAACAAGCACCGCAACTTCAAAAAGAAGTTCAAGGAATCATACAATATACACTAGACCAAATGGATAAACTTCCTAATGATGTAACAGATCGCATCAATAAAGTTGTAAAATCATTCGGAGATAATGTGACAAATATCCTATCTAATTCGATTGCGATTGTCTCTCAAATTATCTCTACACTATTCTTACTGATTATGGTGCCATTCTTCTTAATTTACATGTTGAAAGACCACGAGAAGTTCATTCCTTCAGTGGCTAAATTATTCAATGGTGACCGCAAAGTATTTGTAACTAACTTATTAAAAGATGTGAACTATACATTACAATCATACATTCAAGGCCAAGTCACAGTGAGTGTGATTTTAGGAATTATTCTTTACATTGGTTATACAATTATCGGTTTAGAATATACACTTTTACTTGTGTTATTCGCTGGTGTCGCAAACATGATTCCATTCTTAGGACCGTGGATGTCCTTCTTACCTGCCGCAATCATCGGAATTATTCAAAGTCCGACGGCATTTATTTGGGTCTGTGTGGTAACGCTCGTTGCCCAACAATTAGAAGGTAATGTCATTACACCGAATGTTATGGGTAAATCACTTAACATTCACCCGCTTACGATTATCATTGTTATCTTAGCGGCTGGTAACCTAGGCGGATTTGTTTTAATTTTAGTTGCGGTTCCATTATACGCAGTGATTAAAACAGTCGTCCGTAATATCTTTGTTTACCGTCAAGATATTATGCGGAAAGCACAAAGTGAAGTTAAAGATTAACGAGTATTATAAAAGCGTTCAACTCTCTAAAATGAAGTTGAACGCTTTTTACATTGATAAGACTTATTTACTTTTAGGTTATGCTTGATTCGCGCGCATCGCTTTTCTGCCTTTCAACGGCATATTTCTAAGCGATAACATCATCACGAGTGAAATCATATAAAGACAGGCAAGGAAAATCATTGTTGTACTCATGCCGTAATGATCCATAAGATACCCTATCGCAATCGGTGATAAGCCACCTAATGCACGTCCAATATTGAAGACGACATTATTCGCTGTACTACGAATATGTGTTGGATAGTAACTACTGATAACTGCTCCATAGCCTGCGAACATACCGTTAACGAAGAAGCCGACAAAGGCCCCACCGATCAGTAATGCGACTGCACTTTGCGCAAAGACATAAATAAAGACAGATGCAGCTGATGCGATAAGGAAAATCGTATAAGAAAGTTTGGCACCGAAGCGATCTAATATTTGTCCGAACGCAAACATACCTAAACTCATACCGACAATCGTACTGATGGTCCAAAGTGATGAGTTAGAAACACTTAAGCCATGTTGTTTTTGAAGAATAGACGGTAACCAGTTCATTAGACCAAAATACCCAGCAACTTGTACACTCGACATAATCGTTAATGCGATTGTCGTATGTGCCATATGTTTCGTGTTAAATAATAAACCGATTGGCGATTGATTTTTCTTTTCTAACGTACGATTTGCTTTTGCTTGTTTCCATGATTCTGTTTCATCTAAATTACGACGAATGTAGAATGCTAAAATCACAGGTACCACACCGATTAAAAAGAGCGCACGCCAACCGAGATGCGGTAAAATTGCGGCAGCTAACAGCGCAGCAATCAATGCGCCGATTTGACCTCCGATTGCGACCACTGAAGAAACACGGCCTAGACGTTGTTTCTTAAACACTTCAGCCACTAATGCCATCCCGATACCGAATTCTCCACCGCCACCCATACCGGCAATGAATCTTAAAATATAGACCATATAAATATTAGAAGAGACTGAAAGTAATGCGGTTGCTATCGCAAAAATAAATATCGTGTATGTAAAGATACGAATACGACCATACTTGTCTGCAAGCACGCCAAAAATAATACCTCCGAACAACATACCGAAGTTCGTAATCGAAGCGATTAAACCGGCTTCTGCAGAACTGATATGGAACTCATTAATAATACTTGATAGCGCAAAGGCTAAAAACATAATGTCCATATTCTCTAGCCCGAATCCAAGCATTGAAGAAGCTAGAATTTTATTTGAATACGACTTATCTTGTTGATGAATCTTTTCTGTCATCCTTGTCCACCCACTTTTGATTTTATTCCCGTAACTATCATACACTTCATTTAAAGAATTGAATAGCCGAATTAAAAAAATAGCCCACTATTTTAGTCTTGGACTATTATAGTGGGCTATGCTGAGTATGATTATTTAATTACGTGGAAACCAGCGTCAACATGGATGTTTTCTCCTGTTACACCGCTTGATAAATCACTTAATAAGAAAGCAGCTGTTTTGCCGACTTCTTCTTTATCAACATTACGTTTTAATGGTGCACGTTCTTCAACTTCTTTTAAGATTGTGTTAAAGCCGCCAACACCTTTCGCACTTAATGTACGAATTGGACCTGCAGAAACAGCATTAACACGGATATTGTCTTGACCTAAGTCTAATGCTAAATAACGCACGTTTGCTTCTAAGCTGGCTTTCGCAACACCCATTACGTTGTAGTTAGGTACTGCGTACTCTCCGCCTAAGTAAGTTGTAGTAACAATGCTGCCGCCTTCAGGCATTAATTTTTTCGCTTCTCTTGAAACGATTGTTAATGAATAAGAACTGATGTCTTGTGCAAGTAAGAAACCTTCTCTTGAAGTTTCTGAGAAACGACCGCGTAAGTCTTCAACATTCGCAAATGCGATAGAATGGAAGACACCATCAATTTGGCCTACATCTTCACCGATTTTTTTGAATCCATCGATTACTTCATCATCACTTTGAACATCAATTTGGTACGTAAGATGCTCTTTTTGATTTAATTGATCAACAAGTTTATCTAATTCTTTCTTACTACGTTCTTTACGGTATGTAAAGACTAGTTTTGCTCCTAATTCATCTAAAGCTTGGGCTACCCCAAAAGCAATACTGCGTTTATTCGCAATTCCCATAATAACGTATGTTTTTCCTTCTAAACTAAACATGAAAACGCTCCTTTTACTCAATTAATGATTCAAATTTTGATTATTAGTATTATAACATTTTTTGTTCTAATAGACTTGTTTCAACCATTATCTATGGTATGCATCGTAGAAATAAAAAACGAAAGCCTAACATCTCATTAGACTTTCGTTTTAAGTTTAAATTGAACCGAGTGAATAATATTCTAAATCACGTTTCAATTCATCTACATATTCTTTCGAACCTGTCACAATCAAGCGGTCACCGTAACGTAACATCGTATCACCATGCGGTACAATCGATTCATTATCACGTACAATACGTACGAAGATAATATCGCCGTCGAATGGGAAGTTACGTAATTGAATGTTGTCGAATTTATAGTTAAGCATTTTAATTTCATATAATGATGTTTCAACGTTGCTTAATAAGTTCAACATGTTCGGTGTTTCAATTAAACCTGTCAGCAAGATCTTATTACTTAAGAAACTGCTGAAGATTTCAACACCTGATTGACGTAATTCAGCTTCAGTTTCTCCGCCCTCTTCAAAGCGGCAGATGACACGGTTTACTCCGTGTTCTTTAGCCATTTGTGCGACTTTATAGTTTAATTCATCTTCGTTGGTTGAACACACTATAATATCACTATCAAAGAGTCCAAGCTTTTCAAGTATCGCTTCATCATAATCTGCAATTTCAACAGTAGTAATATCATTTGATAAATTACGCTTATCACTTAAATCTTTACGATAATATAACGTAATCGCGTATAAATCAGACATCAAGTTCTGCGCTATCGGAATCGTTAATTGGTTCTTACCAATCAGACTGACGTTAATACGACGTGTCGCTTCTGTCGGCATTGGGAATGTCTTCTTAAAGACAATCGGAACAAATACACACGTAATGACAGCACTCAGGATTAAGATCCCAGAGATTTCTGGTGTAATCGTATGAAGTTGTTCAGCGATTTTAGCTGCTGCGATTACTAACGATAACGTAGATGTCAGTAAAAAGGCAGAAGACAATGTGGTTTTTTGATCAAACCAAGGTCTTATCGCGTATACAGGAATAATCTTAGATACTAAGAATGCGATGATCAGCACTGGAATAATAATTAAAATTGATGGTTCTTTAATCAGTGAAGGGATATTTAAATCCACACCGACCATAATGAAGAAGATCGGGATAAAGAAACCATAACCAAATGAGTCCAGTTTTTCTACCATATCTTCGTCAGGACCAAGCAGTGATACAATTACACCTGCTAAGAAGGCACCTAAGATATTCTCAGCACCTACACCTTCTGCTAATGCCACTAATAAGATGATCAACGCAAAAACTGCACGAATACCGATTTGTGTTGTTCCATCCATCAATTTTTGAAGGAATTGTGCTTTTTTGAAAATCCCGCCAAGGAAATAGAAAATAATGGTAAAGACAATTAAAATCGAAATCAACCATAATGTGCCGCCGCCTTTAGCGTTAATTGCACCATATACAGTTAATAAAATCATCGTAACTAAGTCAGCTAATACAGCCGTTAACAAGATAAACTGTCCGATGGTTGTGCGCATGATATTCATTTCTTTAAGTGTTGGTACTACCACACCTAATGAAATGGTTGAAATGATGATGACCATTAATAAGACATCATCAATTAAGCCAAACCATTTAAATGCATACGCTAAAATGATTGAAACAATCATAATCAGCGAGAATACAAATAATGATAATTGTAAATGACCCGGTGCTTTCTTCTTGTTTTTATTTTTAGCTTTTTCAGGCTCATTTTTATCGCTTTTGAACGCATTGAAATCAATTTCCAAACCGCTTAAAAACATTAAGAAAATAAAACCTAGTGTTGATAAAATATTCAAGATGTTGTCGCGTTCGACTAAATGGAAACCGGATTGTCCGATGATTAATCCCATTAAAATTTCCGCCACAACGACAGGTAGAAAATTGATATTAAGTCTGTTGACAATAATCGGCGTTAAAAACGCAGCCATGACAACAATGACGAGTGATACAAATTCCATGTGTCCCTCCTTATGTGAGATATGACATAAATGATGTAGCTAATCCGAAGTAAATTAACATACTGATAATATCGTTGATTGTTGTGATAAACGGACCACTAGCTACAGCAGGGTCGATTTTCAGTTTCGTCATTATCAATGGAATGATTGAACCCATCATTGTACCGACTGTCATCGCAATCGTTAAACTGCCACCTACAATCAGTGCTAATAACGGTGTACCATATAAAATTACAATAATGGTAAAGAGTACGGTTGCACAGACTAAACCAGAGACAAAGCCAGAGCCCGCTTCTTTAAGCGTCACTTTGAACTTGCTTTGATTTTCAATCTCGCCAGTCGTAATATTACGTACAGACACCGCTAGGGACTGTGTCCCTGAGTTACCTGACATCCCGCTGATAATGGGAATAAAGGCCGCAAGTAATGCGACTTTTTCTAATGTTTCCTCGAATGACCCTAATATAGTTGCAGTTATCATACCTAAAAACGTCAAAATGAGCAACCAAGGCAGACGTTTTTTAGCTGTTTTAAAAATTGAATCGTCTGTTGAATCAATATCAGAGACACCGGCTAAACCAGAGTAGTCTTCTAATGCCTCTTCATCGATAACATCGACGATATCATCGATAGTGATTATACCCAGTAAATGGTCTTGATAATCTACAACCGGCATTGCGATAAAGTCATAGTCACGCATTCTTTGCGCAACATCTTCTTGGTCATCTGCCACGTTGACACTGACCACGCGATTACTCATAATATCTTCAATATAAGCATCGTTTTCTGCGACAATCAAATCACGCAGAGATAAGACACCTACGAGATGTTTATCATCATCTACTGCAAAGATAACGTAAATCGTCTCAGCATCAGGTGCTTGTTCTTTAACCAGCATCAATGCTTCTTTAACAGGTGTAGTTGTCTTTAAAGAAATATACTCCGTCGTCATGATACCGCCGGCAGTATCTTCTTCATAATGCAGCAAGGCTTTGATTTCTTTCGCATCTTGCTGATCCATTAACGCTAATAAAGTAGCGACTTTACTTTTAGTCAAATGACTCATAATATCTACGGCGTTGTCATAAGACATGTCTTCTAAAATATGCGCCGCATAACTTGCTTTCATTTGTTCAAAGAGTTCATCGTACTCGTCATCATCTAACTCGAGTTGGTCGAAGAAACTCGCGACTTCTTTCGGTGATAAGAGATGATACATTTTTTGTCTGATTTCATCATCACTATCTTCGAAGAACTCACTTTGTTCATACGTATGCATGGATAAGAATTCTTCTCTAAATGCATCAATATCATTATCTATTAAGAGCTGATCTAATAAATCTTTGTTATAGAATTCTGGCTCATCTACAAATTTATCATCTTCTTTTGCCAATTTGGCCTCCTCCTTACTTCTTAACTCTCTCTACAAAGCTGTTGAAAAAGGTCCTCAAGTGCTTTTTGTCTTACGCTATCCTTTAAAACTACCGATTTATGTGTCACAGGGTGGATAAACTTTAAATCCGTACATACAAGCGCTTGTCCTTGTATGGATGGGTGTGTGCCGCCGTATAAACTGTCTCCGACAAGTGGATGGTCTATATATTGAAAATGCACACGAATTTGATGGGTTCGTCCAGTATGCAGTTGTACACGGTTTAATGTAAAACGGTCACTCGCTGAAAGGGTTTGGTAACTGGTTTTCGCATACTTGCCTGTTTCATTGACCTGACGTTCAATAATACTGTCAGATTTTCGTGCGATTGGCGCAATAATATCGCCTTCTCCAGATAATAATCCTAAACAAATGCATTGATATATTTTCTCCATTTTTACGTCAGACATTCTGTGATGAAAATGTCCATGCTTAGAAAACAATACGATACCCTGTGTATTACGGTCTAGTCGTGTCACAATATGCGGCACGATAACCGTTTGACTACTATCTGGGTTTAAATATGCCAAAACTTGTTCAATCAAACTTTCATGCGGATGTTCTCTAGACGGCGCACAATTTTGATGTGCAGGTTTTGAAACGGCTAAATAATAATCATCTTCATATAAAACATCTAACGGTGCATGATAATAGATTAAATTCTGACTTGGTCTCTCCTCAGGCAGCACAACTTCTAACGTATCGCCTTCTGTCATTTGTTTTCGCACAGTTACAGGTTGCTTATTTACAAGTAAAGCGCCATTTTGTTTAATGGCACTTATCATTTTCTTTGAATAAAATTGTTCTTGTAAAAAAGTCTTTAATAAAACCGGTGTTTCAATGTCATAGTGAAATTTCATTCGTCTCTGCCGTCAGAAATAAATGAATCGTGGACGCGTTTCCAGAATGGAAATGGTCTGAAACGTGCAAATCGTACACGCTGTTTAGCTACACGATATTCAATACTTTCTACATTGTGATGTTTCGTTGTAACGTGGTCGATAGATGTCATAATCACGCGTTGATCGACTGGTGTAATCAGACAATAATGATGTTCTGGCATAACAATCGGTGAACCGACTGTACGGAACACACGGTTATTGATGGATGCAATTTCAGTCAATTGAATTGCGCGCAATGAAGGATGAATCAAAGCACCGCCAAGTGCTTTGTTGTAGGCAGTTGATCCTGAAGGAGTGGAAATACATAAACCGTCTCCTCTAAATCTTTCAAAGTGTTGTCCACGTAAATTAACATCTGCTACAAGTGTTGTATTATCTTCAGTTTTCATCGTTGCTTCATTCAGTGCGATATGATGTGAAGGTTCTTTGTCATCGTTGTAGTTCACAATAATATCGATTAAAGGATACTGAATGACTTCGTAATCTCCATCTGCAATTTCTTCTATTAATTTATCTACTTCATGCGGCAGCCAATCTGCATAAAATCCTAAATGCCCTGTATGTACACCGACAAATGCAGTTTCATTCACACGATGACAATATTGATGGAAGGCTTCTAATAAAGTTCCATCCCCGCCGACAGAAATAACAATTTCAGGTTCGTCGGCATCTTTAATCATATTGTTCGCTTCCATTTGTGCTTCCATATTTTCTTTGATGCTGTTTGATTTGTGGTCCCCTTTAGACACAATATAATAACGCATAAAGCACCTCACTCTTGATTATGTTTTTTCGCACGTTTTTTAGAATAGTAACGTTGTGCTTCTTGTATTTCGTCTTTGATCTCAGACATCTCTTCATCTAGTGAAAAGGCAGCTTCTGCCGCATTTTCTAAGCGTTTTTGAATTTCAGGAGGATAGTCTCCATCGTATTTATAACGTAAAGTATGCTCAATAGTCGCCCAAAAATTCATCGCTAGCGTTCTGATTTGAATTTCAGCTAATATCGAGCGTTGCCCATCCAACGTTTCAATCGGATACTGAATAATCACATGATATGAACGGTAGCCGCTTTCTTTTGTATTGTTGATATAATCTCTTTCTTCAACAACTTTAAAGTCTCTGCGTTGTCTAAGCAGATTAACGACAACGGGTATATCATCCACAAACTGGCACATAATACGTAAACCAGCGATGTCATACATTTCTTCATGCAGATGATCAAATGATATATCGCGCTCAGTCGCTTTTTCAATAATACTTGTTAACGGCTTCACACGTCCGGTTACAAATTCGATTGGCGACGCATCGGCTTCTAAATCATAAATTTTACGCAAACCTCTTAATTTTACTTTAAGTTCTTCAACTGCTTGTCTATAAGGTGCTAAAAATCGATCCCATTGATTCATTGCGATTCACTCCGCTTCACTCTAACTCAAACGTTTTTTCGACTTCCGCCACAAAATCCTTACCATAGTTTGAGTTCCCTTTGATATTACTTAAGATATAATCTAACTCTTGGTCAAATTGTTCTAATTTTAAATCGTCATTTACATAAATTGCTTTCCCCTTATTTTCATGAAGCATAGACCAAGTCTCTTGCACAAAGATAAGATAGGAATAGGATTGTCCATCATCAAGGATATGAGCAAACCCGTAATTGTCACTATCAACGAGCATTTGCCCTGCTTCAGTCAACCCTTCTGTCGATTTATCTGTATAGCAATAAATGCCATCATCTTTCACTTTTATTTCGTTCACATAAATACGCATAACCTAAATCCTCCTTGTGTTATTCCTACTTATTTTAACATATGTACATCACTCATTACACAACCTAAATGCTTTGTATCACGAAGCCTATAAATTGAAATACTTTCAAATAGTTTTCAAATCGTCCATAATATATAGTCACAGAGGTGAACTGATGACTATTAATCAAGAAATCGAATATAAGCAACTACTGACACATAATCAATACGAAGCATTAAGAAATAGATATTTTAATACATTAAAACCTTTTACGCAAAAAAATCATTATATTGATACACCGGATTTCGCTTTAGCTGAGCACTTGATGGCACTCAGAATTCGTGAAATTGATGACACGTATGAAATGACATTAAAAGTACCTGCTAAAGTAGGTTTAACTGAATATAATCACATGACTGAAGTCGTGCCAAAACAAGACATGCATCTTACACCTGACAAACTGCCAGATCCGATTCATTCTGTCTTACAAGAAACAGGTATAGATGTTACACAACTTTATGTATTAGGAGCATTAACGACCCACCGCATGGAGACAGAGATTGATGAAGGTCTCCTTGTACTAGATCATAGCGAATACCTTGGTACTGAGGATTTCGAGCTTGAATTTGAAGTGGAACAACCCGAAGAAGGTTTGAAGAAGTTTCAAGAAATCTTACAAGATTTCAATATTCAATCGTATATTCCTAAAAATAAAGTCGCTCGCTTTTTTGAAGTAAAAAACAAATAATCATTAAGCACAATTCGGTAGCACTCAGTCAAAAGTCGTATTACTTTTAATTGTAAAAATTCATGTTATATTAGATATATATTAAAGAAACAGGGTGAGAAAGTGGCTTTGACACCTTACGAAGTAATAGGCCAAGAACGTCTATATCACATGATAGATTACTTTTATTCTCTTGTTGAACAAGATGAAAGAATCAACCACCTCTTCCCTGGTGATTTTGCGGAAACCAGTCGAAAACAAAAACAATTTTTAACGCAGTTTCTAGGAGGCCCAGCACTTTATACTGAAGAACATGGCCATCCGATGTTAAAAATGAGACATATGGATTTTCGCATAACAACCTTTGAACGAGATGCTTGGTTAGAAAATATGAATAAAGCGATTCAACATGCAGAGCTGCCTGCGGGTGTTGATGAATACCTATATGAAAGATTGCGATTGACCGCAAATCATATGGTTAATTCTGAAAATTAATTGTAGGTGAATGAGATGTCTGAAGAGTTAAAGTTAATATGTAATCATAGACAAGATGAAATGAACCTTTCACCTGTGAGCAAGATAGAAATTTATTCTTTCTTCGATCCGTTTGATGAAGATTGTTTTAAACTATCCGCAATACTATCTAAATTAAGAGTTGAATATAAACAATATATCCGTATTCGTCATATATTAAACCCATCCTTACGCATACTGACGAAATGCCAAGCTCAAAGTAGTTCTGAAAACGATAATATCGCATTGGCATATAAAGCTGCTGAACTTCAAGGGCGTGCACGTGCAGAACGTTTTATTCATTTAATGCAGAATGAAATTATACCGAAACGTGATATTATCACTGAAAATATGATTGAAGCGTCTGCGAAGAATGCAGGTTTGGATTATGACGTATTCAAAGAAGATTTAAAGAGTGGAAAGCTCACTGAAAGTCTGAAAGTCGACTTGCATATTGCGAGAGAAATGGAAGTCGATCAAGCACCTTCTCTTGTCTTTTTCAATGAAGATGTAACCGAAGAAGGTTTAAAAGTCGAAGGCTTATATCCTTACCACATTTATACTTATATCATTAATGAATTAATGGGCACACCTATAGAAAAGGAATTACCGCCTAAACTTGAAACGTATATTCAAGAACAGCAATTCGTTACACTAGAAGAGTTACTAACAATCTATGAATGGCCGAAAAAATTGCTGCAAAAAGAATTGAAAAAACTAGCTTTACAACAAAAAATTGAAAAATTAAGCAGTCCAGAAGGAGAATTCTGGAAAGCTAAATAATAGCTCGAGTGGAACACTTGTCATTGCGACAAGTGTTTTTTTTATTTTATTTAAACCCGCACAACCCAATCATATTCAATTGTTTTCATTTAATAAAATTATCAATTATTCTTATCACAAACTAGAAACCGATAGTAATATCAAATACTTAAAAACTACCCTATTTTTTAAATTCTTTTATGTTATATTAAAAATGAGATATTTCACAAATCAATTTTATTGAATGGAGGAATAGCAATTGAATATAGCAAAAACATTTTTCAAAACTGCTTCCATGTTGCTGCTTGCAGCCATCATGGTCATCAGCGGTGCATTGTCATACGTCACACAACAAGCAACTACCGCAAATGCTTCATCCGATTCACTTAAAATTAAAGTTGATAACACCGATGTTCCGGGTCAAGCAAAACAAGAAGCGAAACAACACTTCTCAAGTTATGCACAAGCCCTTTCTCAAATTGATCGTTCCGGTAATAACGGAGAATTCAAACTCGGTCACTCCTTTAAAATCTACAAATTCAATGGCCAAGAGGATGGCAACTTCTACTACCCTGTTATGCAAGGCGACACAATTAAGTATATCCTCACTGTAACGCCTAAGAGTGAAAATGACGTACACGCAAATAAAAATAATGCCAACTATAGTGTGCGTATTTCAAAATTCATCTCTGACGAATTAAATCAATATCGCCAAAACAATACCCCTATTACAATATTCACAAATAAAGACGGTTACTACATTGAACATGACAAACGTTTAGATCTAGTCATGCAAACAAAATTACCAGATGATAAAACAAAACCGTCAACACCTGCAGTTCCGAATTTAGAATTAAAACAAACCGTTAATGCGACACAAACAGAAGCTACACACAGCAGTGTTGCGACTAAATATGTCAACTTACTACCTAACTTCCAAATTCGTGAACAACAAGGCAACAATGGTTGGTGTGCAGGTTATACAATGGCTGCATTATTAAACGCTACAAAAAACACAAGCCAATATAGAGCACAAGACGTTATGCATCAAATCCACCCTGGACTATCTGGTCAAGCATTCCAATTCACTGGTTTGACTGCAGATGAAATGATTCAATACGGCCGTGCTCAAGGTAAAAATACATCTTATTATAATGGAATGCCAAGTTTTAATATGGTAGACCAATATACTAAGGACAATAAGGGTATAGCAATACTAGGAAAACAAATTGAAGCGACTCAAGGTATGCATGCTGGACATGCAATGGCAGTTGTAGGTAACGCAGTTACTGCAGATAACCAACAAGTCATTGTATTCTGGAATCCTTGGGATCGTGATTATTCATTACAACCAGCAGACAGTAACGTGATTCCTGTGTCTAATGGTGACCATTACCACTGGTACGGTTCTGTTGTTGGTTTCTAAAAGGACGGATAGCTAATATGGAAACAACTAGTATTAATGTGAAATATCTCAACTCGTTATCTGATTCAGAAGAAACGCTGTTAAATCATTTCCAAGGAGAGTGGCTAAGTCAAGACGATACCCTCTCTTTAGATATACGTATACTTTATTCAATCCCAAGCACTTTAGAAGATGTTTATGAAATTAAATCTATCAGTACAACAGATGACGAAATCGCCTTAACGCCGACATCTGACTCAGATTTTGTCATTTGTTTAAAGAAAAAAGATTTACAACACGTCAGCTATCAAGTGATCAATGCTGATCGTATGGGCAGTTCTCAGCCTTACATTTTAGAAAAAGGTTAATCCTTATCTAAAATACATCTCTCTACACCTATCGCGCAATAAACAAGGCGCCGGCAGTTTCATGGTAACCCCTACCATGACTGCCGGCGCTTTTCTATATGTATTTATAAAACTTTAAAATTCACTTTATTAAATTTAAGCATAAAAAAACGCCGTGTCTGAATACACGGCGCTAAACAAAGGGGATGGGAGAAATTTTTCACTTCAAACAAAGGGGTATGTTTGTTATGTGATTAATTTCATGGTCATAATATACCACGTGCCAAACCCTATTTCAAGGCGCTTAACCCATGAAAACGTTTTTGTCACAAACTTGTCATATTGTAAACGATTTCACAAACTTTACGCTTTAATTAGTTTTTCAAATTCATCTAATTTTTGTTCAAACATTTTACATGCTTGTTCGATTGGTTCTGGTGTTGTCATATCTACACCTGCATTTTTTAAGATTTCAATCGGATAATTAGAGCTTCCTTTTTTCAAGAATTCATTGATATAACGATCTACTGCAGGTTTACCTTCATTTAAGATTTGATAACTTAAACTTTGTGCTGCACTGTAACCTGTTGCATATTGATAAACATAATAATTCATATAGAAGTGCGGAATACGTGACCATTCTTTACTGATATCTTCATCAGTTTCTACAATATCACCGAAGTATTCACGATTTAATTTCGCATATTCTTCATTCATGCGATTTGCAGTTAGTGGTTCCCCTGCTTCTTCAATTTGGTGAATTTTATGCTCGAACTCTGCGAACATTGTTTGACGGAATAATGTCGCACGGAAACGTTCTAATTCTTGGTTTAATAAGAGCAATCTGCGCTCATCATCTAAATTTTTCTCCATATAATCACTCAACAATGCTTCGTTTGTTGTAGAAGCAACTTCTGCGACGAAGATTGAGTAATCACTATGATTAGATGGTTGGAATTTTCTGCTGAAGTAGCTATGCGTTGAGTGACCAAACTCATGAATCAATGTAAATAAGTCTGAGACTGTATCTGACCAGTTTAATAAGATGAATGGGTTTGTTAAATGTGCACCTGAAGAATAACCACCTGAGCGTTTACCTTTGTTTTCATATACATCGACCCAACGATTATTTAAACCTTCTTTAACGACATCTAAATATTCATCACCCATTGGTTCTAAAGCTTTTAACATCCATTCCACAGCTTCATCATAAGGCATTTCAAATTTGATATCTTTCACTAATGGTGTGTAGAGGTCATACATTTTCATATCTTCTAAACCTAAAACATCTTTACGTAATTGAGTGTAACGATGTAATAATGGCAGATATTTGTGTACAGTTTTAACTAAGTTATCATAAACTGCTTCAGGAATATGGTTGTTGCTTAAAGCTTTTTCACGAGCAGTTTTATAATTGTGTGTACGCGCATTGAACACATGTTTTTTCACTTCACCTGTTAATGTCGCTGCTAAAGTATTGTTGTAAGCACCATAAGCTTTGTATAAGTTTCTGAATGCTGAACGACGAAGTTCACGATCATCAGATTCTAAATATTTAATAAACGTACCTTGAGTTAATGGGTGTTTATTACCATCTTTATCTACCGCATCTTCAAATTCTAAATCTGCGTTACTGAACATACCATATACGTTAGATGGTGTTGATAAAGCATCTTGCGCTTCTGTTAATAATTTTTCTTTATCTGCACTTAAGACATGCGGACGTTCTTCATTGATTAATTTTAAATCAAAGGCATAACGTTCTAAGTCTTTATTTTCATCGATGAATTTTTGAATTGTCTCTTCATCAATTTGTAAGATTTCAGGTACTAAGAAACTCCAGCTTGAGCTTAATTTAATCGCAAGTTGATGCGCACGAGCTTCATAGCCAGTATATTTATCGTTGCCTGTATCTTGGTCTTGTTTTAAGTGTGCATAGACATAGACCTTTTCAAGTTCAGTTTCAATTTTATCTTCTAAAGCTAATGCTTCATATAGCGTTTCAGCGCTGTCACCTAAGTGCCCTTTGAATTTCTCTTCAGCACCTAAATAGCCTTCTACTTCTTTAAACGCTGCTTCAAATGCTTCATCGCTTTCAAAGATTGTTGTTAGATCCCAAGTATACTCAGGATATTTTTGTTCTTGTTGCTCTCTTGTTAATTGTTGACTCATAAAAAAAGCCTCCTCTTATGCTAATGTCAATACTTAGATTTTCTCATTATTTCGTTTATTTTGCACGTCATTACCTCTATTAACTGATAATAGAATAGACCCACAAATTTAAATTTGATTCCTTTTCACAATATAATCAGTTTATTTCCGAGGAAATAGAAAACTGTTTTATACTAGGTAGTCAATAGTCATGGTTTTAACACAAAAAATAACGCAATTATTCCTATAACATTAAGTAAACCATACAAAATCAAGAATACAGTAGGAATCCTATGTTTTTATAAACTATGATAGTAGAAGCAGTCGCATTTTTTGTGTGCTAATATTTTACGTTAAATCTAAAAAAGAAGTTGAGCAACCTTTGCTGCTTAACCTCTAAATTTTATCCCACTTGATTTTTTGACAGACAAACCATAAAAATACGATTAAAGTTATTACTTAACAATGCTGTAAATATAGCGAAATTTATTTACATCCATTATATTAACTCAAATACGAGCGGTTAATTATGATGATATTTTAAAATAACACTAAATATAATAGATAATATGACAACAGAAATTCCAATAACAGAGAAATTGAACAGGTTCGCAGGTTTCAAAATACAAGAAAAAACAAAAGTACCCAACGGCATAAATAGTAGTGCAACTGAAAATATAATACCAAAAACTCTCCCTAAAAATTTTTCATCAACATTTCTTTGAGTATAAGAAAAAATTTGTATATTAAACATTGTTAAAAATAAATTAAATGATAATGGAATCAGTATAACAACTAAATAATTTGATAGAATTTCGTATATTATTGGACCAATACTTAATGAAACTCCTGCAACATCTAATAAAATCATCATTTTCTGTAATGATATATCTATTTTGGTTATACTGATTATTAAAGCGCCAATAATTCCTCCTATGGCTTCAGCTGTTAAGAATGAACCATATATATCGATAGCAAATTCAGGAAACATTTGGTCGCTATATGGTAATAATAAATTATAAGCTGCAAGAAAGAAGTTCACGAGTGCAGAAAGGATAACAATTAAGAAAATCTCTTTATGATACAATAAATATTTAAATCCTGAAGTTAAATCTTTAATCACTATTGAAAACGAAAAACTATTGTTCGCCTTACTTATCTCTGAAATCGGAGAAATAAAAAGTATTATGAAAGCAGAAATAAGAAATGACAATCCATCTAAAATAAGCGAACCATTTACTCCTATATACTTATATAAAAATACAGCTATAATAGGTATTGTTATTTTTACAAGAGTATTACCTGTTTCCATGTAAGAATTTAACTTTGAGATATTATTTTTCGTAACAATCTCCTTAGTAAAAGCTTTATATGTAGGACCTGAAAATGAATCTAATAGAGATATCAAGATATTTACAATCACTATTGCATACACAAGCCACCTTTCATTGCTCACAAAAGAAATAATAATACAGAATAATCCACTTAGTATATCTGTGATAATGATAATTTTTTTTCGTCTAAATTGATCTGCTATGACACCACCAAAAAGATTAAAAATAACAGCAATTAAGTTTTCGGTTATCTGATATAGTCCTACAAGTTTGAGTGAATTTGGACTGATATCCGACAAAAAAGAGTTGTTGGTAAAATCAAAAAGTACATCTCCTATTTTGGAAATACACCTACTCGCTAAAATATAAATACCATTTTTAAATTGTTTCTTAATCGGAATACCTTCTTTCTATGATGACTAAAAATATAAGCTATTTATCGAAGTTCCAAGTTTCAACAATATTTTCACTCCATTTTATATTTTCAGAGTAAAAACTTTTTATTTCTCTCGCTAATTTTTCTAAATGCTCATAATTTTCATTGTAAAAACTGATTGTTAGCAAATATCCCATTTGTTTTTGCAATCCATTAAACTCTATGTTTCTATAATCTATTTCCTCACAATTAAAGATGTAATTCATATTTATTTTTGGTATAAATTCGATAAATCCTTTTTTAGGAGGAATCCATACTTTGCCTGATGGCATAACAATTTGATTATTATCAATCTTATGTGAAAGTCCAAGTTCACACTTCAAATAAATTTCTTCTAAATTAATATTTAGTGAAAACTCAATATTTTTAGAATATTCACCACCGACTATCCTACTACCTATTTCGCATAGAATAGGATTACCTGATCTGTCTATAAAAATTTCTGCATGAAAAAGAGTTGTAAAATTCACATCAAACACTTTCAAAATTCTTTTAGTGAAGTCATTCAATATATTTGCTTGTTTAGAATCTGGATTAATCATTACTGAACCTAAACCATTACCATCCTCAAATGATTCAAGACAATTCTCTAAATACTTACTCACACAACTAACCTTGATTTCCGATTTATAAAATAATCCATCAACATGGTAAAGTTGACCTTCTACATATTCCTCAATTATATAATCATTAAAATCAAAATTAGATATAGCTTTATTTAAAGAATTTTCATCGACTATTTTAAAAACACCTTTCGAAGCCCATTTTTTTCTAGGTTTCAAAATCACTGGATATCCAACCTTTTTTATGAAAGATATTATATCCATAAAATGATTAATTCTACGAAAATGCGGACATTTTAATTCTGATTCTTTCAATTTTTTTCGCATTTTATATTTATCACGAAAAAGTAAGGCGCTCCTGATTTTTTGCCCTTTTATGCCAAGGTTTTCCCTTATAGATGCCGCTCTTATGACATTACCTTCTTCGAAAGAAATGATTCTCGATATTTTTTCGTACTTACTTAATTCATCAACAAATCTTTCTACATTACCATTGTTATCAAAATCTGGAAATCCATAGGCATTTTTGTATCGAAAACTACTAATTGTATCCGTTGGTCCTAATATATAAATAGATTCATTAAAACCATTTGCCCATTTTAAATAATCTCTTTTTGATTTACCTTGCCTATCTAATATAATGACTGCCATAAAATCACTCTCTCATATTTAAAATATGTTACTTATAACTAATATTAAAAACTTTATTTAATGTATATTTGCGTGATTCACATAATAATTTATAATCGTTTCCATCTTGGATTACATATCCTATTCTGTTTTCGCTACCTGTTTCTCTTTTTTTATCACCAGATACAACAAAAATATCTGCATCTATAATGTTATTGTTCTTTTTTATATACTCAACATTAATACTAGCATTATCAATAACTTCACCTTCAAATTCATTGAAATAAATGGCAATATATTTGTCATGAAATTTAAAACCATTAAAACTTTTAGTGCCTTTTACTAGAGATAATGCAGCTATTTCTAAAGGATTGTAATTTTTTGACATTAATCTATATAGTTCAGATATCATATCACCACCAATTCTAGCATGGGTTTCAACTAAATTTATTTCATTATTATAACCTACAATTATTTCAGTATGTGATGGACCATTTTTAAATTGCAATATATTTAAAAGTTCAAGAACATAGTCTGTAATATTCTTACTTGCTTTATCACTAATATTAGCTGGTACGACATGACCAACCTCAACAAAATCATCATTTTTCAATTTTTTTGTAATTCCATAAACGTAATGTTTGCCATCGATGCTTATTGATTCGACACTAAATTCTTCTCCTTCAATAAATTTTTCTATTATAAAAGGTGAACATTTAAACTCTGATATTTCATCTGATATAGTTTTTACATTAGTCAAATTTATTTTATAAACACTCTTACTTCCTGTTCCGTTTATAGGTTTAACTATAGATTCGCCGTAATCATTAATGAATTCGAATAGATCCTTAGCATCAATAACTTTTCGAAAAGGAATAGTATTAAAATGTTTATTTTCCAAGAATTTTCTCATCAAATATTTGTTTCCAAACAAGCTTACTTGATTATTTGAAAGGTTAAATGGTATGCTAGTTGTCATAGAAATTTCAGATGCTAATATTTGTAAGTTTTCAAACATACAAATAATAGTTTTATAACTTTTGGGATCATCAATGATATTTGATACTTTATTCACGATTTTTTTATGATCTTTTAAATTCTTAAATGCAAAAACTTCTTCGTATATTTCATTAAAATATGGTTTTATCTTTGAAGACTCAGTAATTATTGTTAACTTATAACCATTTTTATATAGCAATTTATGAATCTCAGAAAACCCACCTAAAACTAAAATTTTATTCATAATCATCACCTAGTAGTTTTTTTATATTAACTTTTTCATAGTTGTTCCCTAAAGATAAACTTCTAATAGAATCTCTACATTGTATATGGCATGATATATCATATTCTCTTAATAATTCAGGAAATTTCTGTATAATCCATTCCGGAAATATTCCGAATTCACCCTTTATTACATTAAAATCAATTTTCTCATTTTCCAATAACCTTGTACGAACCTTTATTAGTCTATTGACAATATCGACTGAATATTCATTAATCTTCAGTATATTTTCATAAAATGCATTTTTTTGTTTTGGACTAAAACTTGTATATCCTAATTTAGTTATAATTTCATTTGATATTTCTAAAATAAATGGAATATGCTCTTCATTGATAAGATTTCCATCTAATAAAAAACCTAACTCTCTCAAAATCTTTTTTAAAAAATATCCTTTTCCTTTATTTGAAATCCTTAGCAAATCACCATGAATCAATAAAATAAACACCCTGAACAATAATAAAAATCTAGTTTCATTATTATTGTTGATTTTCAGATTATTTGTTACCTTAAAAAGAGGACTAATCTCATCTATCTCCCAAATTGCTTGTTTATTTTCTAAAATAATAGAAAGTCTCTCAGCATAGTACACTATATCAAAATGATATTTTTCTTCTGTTTTAATAGTTGCAATAGTTCCTATAGGTACAACACCGTTTGAATATTTATAATATATATATGAATAATGTCCGGTAGGTCTATTATTTCCAATATGAAATTTTTCTAAATTTTTCCATTCATAAATATGATTTAAAGGTATACCTAAGTGGTTGTACCATTTTAAAAAATCAACTTCGCGATCACACCGAATGAAAATCTTGTTTATTGACAACCCTATATCTGTTAAAAATGATAACGCAACATTAATTATTTTTTGAGGTTCATCACTGTTTTTAATTAAAAGTGATAAACCAATCTCCATAGGATTTGTTAATCGATTTTTTCCAACATCATCTAATTTATTTGAAAAATATGATAATTGCTTTGTAAAATAGTTTTCTTGTTTTCCATTTATATTTATGGAATCAAACAAATCAATATGTTGTGATATTGCAGACATATTAAAAAAAGTTTCGGAACCATCTGGCCTTACTACATTGCCCTCTTTAAGCAAATTAAAATTTAACTTTTTTCCATAATTTAAAAATTCATCTTGTATGTCAATTAATTTCATTTTTTTCCCTCATCATTTGAACATATCCCTCTGTTACAACTTTTGGTTTCAAAAATGAAAATTCATTTTTAACCTTTTGTGTGAATAACAGTTTATCATTTTCAGAAAAATTACCTAATATTTCAGCTTCTAAGAATTGACCGAGACCTTTTATGTTATCAATATTTATAGTTACATTCCCTTGTTTATATGCTTCTCTTTTTTTATCTATAACCATTATTCTTTTAAATCCTAAATTAAGTACATCCTTTAAAAATGATGATTGACTCTCATCTAATTTGACTTCACTTTCAATCCATAACCCCTCACTAACAGTTTCTTTTTTAGTTGCTAAAAATTGTTTACTTTCTTCCCGAATTCTAAGAATATAACTACCAGGGATATCACCTTCTTTTTCTTTACCGTGTTCTTTATAATAGGAATCTTTTTGATTGGAAGAATCAATATAATCATAATTTTCAGATAAATAAGATAGTAATTTTGATAAATTTTTGTCAGTATCTATCTTAAATCTAACTTCAAGTTCTTTCATTAATAATCACCTCGTAGACTAGCATACGCATTAGTCGATTTAAATTTTGTCAGTGGAAAGTATGTGTTACTTTCAGTTTTATGGATACATAGTCTTGCATAATAATTCCCAGATAAATTTTCAATTCGTATTCCATAAAAGTATTCTCCACATAAATTTTGCTTTTTCATTATACAATTATTGCACATAGTTGGTAAGTAATTAGGTACTAATACTTTAAAATCTATTTCACCTATTTTAGGAATAAAATAACTTATTGTTCCAGTTGAACTTCCCTTAACATATTTTCTTCCTATTTCAACTGCATTTAATGTATTAAAAAATTTTCTTATTGCATTAATTGAATAAGTATTCCTATTAACTTCATTTAAAATTCTAACGTTGATATTTTGAACTGCCGCCCATTTTACAACTTTTAAAACACGACAATAGTCGTCTTCATCTGCAATTACTGTGTTTATTTTCACCAAAACTCCACTTTCTTTTGTAAATTTAATTACATCTAATAGTTTCTGATGATTTTTAGCTATTCAACTGTTTGATCTATCAATCTGAGTTTTAATCATATCCACATCATTAATAGCATGCAAACTAAAATTTATAGAATCAATGCCGGTTTTGACAATCTTTTTAAAGATATTCATAGAGGTACCCATTGAAGTCATTTTTACTTTAAAGCCATATTGCTTTAATTTTTTATAATTAAGTCAATATCGGGATGTAAGCTTGGTTCTCCTCCAGTTAAATGTATTTCATTAATGTGTAAATCATTTGTAATGTTTAAAAACTCTTTGAAAAATTCATCATTAAAAAAATCAACATCCTTTATTATATTGTTTTGTCGATTTCCAGTTCCTTCATTATGACACCACCAACAATTCCATGGACATTTATCAGTTATTTTTATTCTAACTGAATTCATAGGCAAAAATGTCGAATCACTTTTGGTCGTATAAACTCTAATGCATTCATAAAGTATAGTCTCTTTTCTAGTTGATATATCGTGTGGCTAGAAGTAATACTAAAACAAGCAATTTTAAGATATCTGTCAATCTGAAATATGATTGTCACTATTATATATTTAAGCAATCTATATTTTATTATATAATAAAACCGAATGATATAGAGACTTGTTGTGAAAGAGGGAATTGTATGGATTCAAATTTTGGTATAACGTTACGTAGGATAAGAAAGGCAAAACACAAAAGTATTGATTACGTTTCTGGACATTTCATATCTAAATCACAAGTATCCAGATTTGAAAGAGGTGAATCTGAAATAACTTTTACTAGCTTATATAGTATTTTAAATTTGCTAAATATATCATTTGATGAATTTTTAAATATTCATTGCAAATATCAAAGTAAATCCGAGCAATTTTCAGTATTGATTAAAAACATTAAAACGTGTATTAATGTTGAAAAAGAGAAAGATTTTAACACGATTTTTAATAGATTTTGTTTATCAAGTTTCACCCATATTGAAATAATCGTAATAAAATCTTTACTAAGTAGGGTTAATAGTTCGATTTTTCTATCAACTGATGAAGTAGAGGAATTAGCAGATTATTTTTTTTCGATTGATTATTGGGGATGTTATGAATTATCATTATTAGAAAATTGCGAACATTCATTAAATTATACGAGTTGTTATTATTTCACAAACGAAGTAATACATGAATTTGAAGATAATGAACTTTATTATAAAAATAAAAAACTAGTTATAAACGTAGCTATTAATTGTTTGATTAGAAGCGTAGAATTAGGTGAATATAGAAATTGTCTTTCATTAATTGAAGTAATCAACAAACTATTGGATAGCGAACTTTATTATTATGAAAAAACTGTCTTTTTATTTGCATTAGGTTACTTTGAATCTAGAAGAAATAATTCTAATGGAAATAATAAAATGAAAGATGCAATTGTAATTTTCAAGAAATTGGGCGATCAATTTTCACTAATTTATTACACTAATCTATATAAAAAAATTAATAATAGCAGAACTTGCATTTAAGTAATACAGTTAAAGACTAACACGGCATATGTACATCAATTTAGCATGAAGTTTAATGCCCATAATAGGCGTAACTTTCACTTAATACCCTATTTTAATTGCGAAATTCTTAAGAAATAGCACAGTCATTTAAAAGATACTTACATAAATGTCTAATAAAAGTTGTGGTTCTTAGATTTATTCTTTTATCTAGCCACCGAATTTGGCAAAGAACCTTTCCGAGGAAATAAAAAAACCTGCCCTTGTCAGGACAGGTTTCAACTTATTTTATATTATGCTTCTGTCGTATCGTTAAAGAAACGACGGACTTGTGCAGTTACATTATGGCTCATAATGATTTTACCGTAGTCATTTAAATAGACTTCAGAATGATCACTTGGCGTTGCAAATTCTAACAATTGACTGTAGAAGTCATTGATTGTTTCTTCTACTACGCTGTCATCAAAATGAATTGCATAATAATATTCGTTATTCAACATATATAATAAATCTTCAAAGTCATCAGTTGGTTGATTATGGTGATGTGCATAATCAATGACAGATTCTAAATCTTCAAATTTAACAATAACTAAACGACCATTAGTACGACGTGGTTGTTGGAAACGATCTCTTGCTTGAGAGCGATTTGAACGTGATTGTTGTTTTTGTTCAGCTTCTTCATGTTCTTCTTCGAAAGTCTGTTCAAGCAATTCGTTTAATTGACGATCGAATTCACTGTTCATACTATCATCATTTAAGTTCATCATTTCTTCGTTTTTAGATTTAGAAATAGTGACTTCCACACCTTTTTCAAAAGCATGTACTTGAATCCATAATGGACCTTCAACTACAAAGTCTTCTTCTTCATTGATTTCTTCCATCATTGACCAGAAGAATTCTTCACCACGTTGACGGTTTGTCCATAAGTCTTCTCTTTTGAAACCTCTTGCTTCAATGTCACCATACGTTATGAAAAGTTTAACAGTTGTATCATCTACGCGCTCTATTCTCATATCATCTCACTCCTTACAGTCGATGAATAGCAATATCTAGACTTTAGACAAACTTTTCTAGAGTCTAGGCAGCGTCTACTTTGTCGACAACCTAGAATAGTACCCATATTGTATAAAAACGGTGTGCAAATTACAATTTATTTGTTTATAAAGGCATAACTGCTCTACCGTTGGCCTATTATAATAACATATTCCCTGAAAACACTCTATAAAAACTACTTATATCAGTAGTTGATCTTTTTTATTACATGCAAAAAGCCACAGTACTTTTGCACTGCAGCCCCTCACATTCATTTAATTGGATTTTAAATCCTATAAGTCTACCATACGTTGCGCTTCTTGTAGTTGGAACGTACGCACTTTTCTTGGTAAGAAACGACGAATTTCATCTTCGTTATAACCAACTTGTAAACGTTTTTCATCTAAGATAATCGGACGGCGTAATAAGCCTGGGTTATCTTGAATAATTGTATATAATTCTTGTAGTGGTAATGAATCAATGTCCACGTTTAGTTTTTGATATGTTTTAGAACGAGTTGAAATAATTTCGTCTGTTCCGTCTTCTGTCATTTTTAAGATTTGTTTAATTTCATCAATTGTTAAGTGTTCTGAAAAAATGTTACGCTCCGTATACGGAATGTCATGTTCTTGTAACCATGCTTTCGCTTTACGGCAAGATGTGCAGCTTGGTGATGTGAATAGTGTTACCATACATCTCACTCTCCTATTTATCATGAATTAAATTCATTGATTTTGTTGATTTAGTTAAGGAATTTATCTAAAATCAAAACGCAGTACTCATCTATGTCCAAATAACTCGTGTTACTTTCAACTTAAACTTTGTCTACACGTTAAAATTTCCTTCTCTTAACTCTATGATTAAAGTATACCCTTTCAACATTAAAATTAAATGAGAAAAAAGGGATTATTTATAGAAAATTTAAAACATACCGAATTCTTGAGATCGAATAGCTAAAATGACGATAGCTTTTCAATATTTTGAATATAAAATTCCACACGGGTATGAGGTTAAAAATTTAGCTACATCTATATTTTAACACACATTACAAATATTTAAAATACTGCTATAATGAAACCATTACTATATTACGTAAGAAAGTGGGCATCTTAAATGGAAACTCTATTTTCAGGAATTCAACCAAGTGGAATTCCAACATTAGGCAACTACATCGGTGCACTTAAACAATTCAGTGAAGTCCAAGATGATTATAATTGTTTCTTCTGCATCGTAGATCAACATGCGATTACAGTACCGCAGGACAGACTGAAATTGCGTGAGCGCATCCGTCAATTAGCCGCAATTTACTTAGCATCAGGAATCGACCCAGAAAAATCAACATTATTTATTCAATCAGAGGTTCCTGCACACGTTCAAGCAGGATGGATGCTGACAACTATTTCTTCTGTAGGCGAATTAGAACGTATGACACAATTCAAAGATAAATCATCTAAACAAACAGAAGGTATCCCTGCTGGTCTTTTAACTTATCCGCCACTTATGGCAGCTGATATCGTACTTTACAATACGAATATCGTACCTGTCGGCGAAGACCAAAAACAACATCTTGAATTAACAAGAAACCTTGTAGACCGCTTCAACAGCCGCTACAACGATGTCTTAGTAAAACCAGAAGTACGTATGCCGAAAATCGGTGGTCGTGTCATGAGTCTGCAAGACCCTACTAAAAAAATGAGTAAAAGTGACGATAATACGAAAAACTACATCTCTTTATTAGACAATCCAAATACAGCAGCTAAAAAAATCAAAAGTGCTGTAACTGACTCAGATGGTATCATTAAATATGACAAAGATAATAAACCAGGTATTAGCAACCTTCTTTCTATTTATTCAAGCCTAACTGACGAATCATTCTCAGACCTTGAAAAACGTTATGAAGGCAAAGGTTATGGTGAATTTAAAGGTGATTTAGCAGAAGTCGTTAAAAACTTCTTAACAGAATTCCAAGAACGCTATAACGATTACTACCATTCAGATAAACTAGATGAAATCTTAGATCTTGGTCGAGACAAAGCTATTAAAGCTTCTTCACGTACATTACAAAAAATGGAAAATGCGATGGGCTTAGGCCGTAAACGCAAAAGATAAATAGTGACCTATTGAACAAGTGCTCTTGTGAGTGCTTGTTTTTTTATTCATAAGAAAAGCACCATTACTAAAAAAGTAACAGTGCTTAATCTTATTTATTCAATTATTTCAATTCTACTTTATCTAAGCTGTAATCAGGACCTACTTGATGATTTTCTAATCCTTTTACATTAGTTCTTAAAAGTTGAGCTAGACCACGTTGATACAATGGTACAACGTTACCACTTTCTAATACTTTATCTTCTGCTTGTTGTAAAGTTTTTAAACGTTCAGCAGGATTTTTAAGCGCTGCATCAGAGTTAGCTTTTTCTAATAAACCATCATATTCATCACTAGCATAACCAGTTTGGTTGTGCGGACTGTCTTTTTTGAATAAATCTAAGAATGTAGTTGGATCTGGATAGTCAGGAGCCCAACCAGCATATGAAATGTCATAGTTTTTCTCAGATTCTACTTTTAATTTTTGTTTGAATGGTAATTGTTTGATTTTTAAAGTCACACCAGGTAAGTTTTTCTCGATTTGTGCTTTCATAAATTCTGTTTCAGTAATCGCATTATCTTTGTCGTATGTTAAGAATTCAATTTCGAATTTATCTTTACCTAATTCTTTTTTAGCTTTTTCATAGTATGCTTTTGCTTCTTTAGCATCATAGCTTAAAGATGATTTAACGCCATCAGTATAATCACGACCATCTTCTTTAACGATACCTTTTGCTGTTAATTTATCAGTCGCTGCAGAACCATTGTCTAATAATTTTTTAACGAATGTTTCTCTGTCGATTGATTTCGCAATAGCTTTTCTTAAGTTTTCATTTGCTAAGTCTTTATTCTTAGTTTCATTGACTCTTAAGAAGAAGACAGCTGATTCAGGTGTTGTTTTGTAGTTTTTGTTGCCGTTATATTTTTTGATGTTTTCAGGTGTTAAACTTCTTACATAATCTAAATCTTTAGATTCAAACATATTCACTGCTGTTTGTGCCTCTTTAACAACTTTATAGTGAACTTTTTCTAATTTAATTTTGTCTTTGTTGTAGTATTTATCATTTTTAACTAAGTCCCAAGAGTCTTCATTTTTCCAATTTTCCAATTTGAATGGACCGTTGAAGATAACATCTTTGTCAGTTGTACCATAATTTTTCTCATGGTCTTTGACGAATTTTTCATTTTGAGGTAAAAAACTACCGAATGCTAATAAAGCTTTCATATATGGTAAGTCTTTAACCAATTCAATTTTCAATGTGTGTTTGTCTACTGCTTGAACACCAAGTTCTTCTACTTTTTTCTTACCTTCAGTAATTTCTTTGGCATTTTTAATGTTTTCGAACATGTAGGCATATTCAGCAGCTGTGTCTTTGTTTACAGTTCTACGCCATGAATATACGAAGTCATCAGCTGTAACAGGATCACCATTAGACCATTTTGCATCGTCACGAAGTTTAATTGTCCATGTTTTGCCATCATCTGATTTTTTAGGTTCACCTTTCGCAAGTGCAGGGATAATTTCATCTCCTTTACCTACTTTATAAAGGCCTTCATAAATTTGTTCGAATTGTGTGAATGCAACAGCGTCAGTCGCTTTTGATGGATCTAATGTCGGGATATCTGCTGATTCCGCAATTTTCAATGTCTTTTCGTCTTTACCTGCGTTGCCTCCGCCACTAGAACATGCTGTCAATACTAAAAGCGACGACAGAATACCAGTAGCTATCTTAGCTTTCTTATTCATGTTGTTTCCTTCTTTCTGATGTAATTTATATTAATGAATTAATATACTAGAGTTGTTGTGCTAATGCTTTCGCTTTTTCTTCAGTACAATAAACAAAATGTTTATCTTTCACTTCATATAATTTCAACGCTTCAGAACGTTTAAAACCAATGTTGCTGTCATCTTCAGGATGATACTCAATTATTTGTCTTTGGCGTTCAATATTCGGATTTGAAATCGGAATAGCTGATAATAAAGATTTTGTGTATGGGTGAAGCGGATTTTTGTAAATTTCTTCCACATCTCCAAGTTCAACAATTTTACCTTTATACATCACACCAATACGATCCGAAATGTATTTGACCATAGATAGATCATGAGCAATAAATAGTATTGTTAATCCCATGCTTTCTTGAAGCTCTTGAAGCAAGTTAACCACCTGAGCTTGAATAGAAACGTCTAATGCTGAAATAGGTTCATCAGCAATAATAAGCTTAGGATTCACTGCTAAGGCACGTGCAATACCGATACGTTGACGTTGCCCACCTGAAAATTCATGCGGATAACGATAAGCACTTTCTTTATTAAGACCTACTAATTCAAGCAGTTCAAACACACGTTGTTTTCTTTCTTCTTTTGATTGATGTAACTTTTGTACATCTAACCCTTCCGAGATAATATCGATAATTTTAAATCTAGGATTCAAAGAAGCATATGGATCTTGGAAAATCATTTGGACATTCTGTGTGAATTCCAGTTTTTCTTTTCGTGATTTTATTTTTTGAGAATCCTTACCTTCAAAGATAATTTCACCATCTGTAGCTTGATACAAATGCATAATCGTTCTGCCTAATGTTGATTTCCCACAACCTGATTCACCAACAAGTCCGAATGTTTCTCCTTTAAAAACCGTTAAGCTGACATCATCAACCGCTCTCACTTCATTCGGTTTACCGATATTAAAATACTTTTTGACATGTTTCACTTCTAAAATTGGCTCTGTCATGCTTTACTTTCCTCCTCTACTTGAAGAAGTAAAGGTTTTTCAAAAGTCTCTTCTTCAAACTCTTCATTCAACACTTTAACTGCATCAGGTACTTCAAATGCTGGTGTTGCTTCATGATATAACCATGATTTAGCATAATGTGTTTTACTGAATTGATATGTTGGCGGTGCTTGTTCAAAATCAATGTCCATCGCATAGTCGCTTCGTCTTGCGAATGCATCACCCACAGGTGGAAACATTAAGTCAGGCGGTGAACCTGGAATTGAGGCTAATTTAACAGACTTATCAGTTTCTAAATGCGGCATTGAACCTAATAACCCCCATGTATACGGATGTTTTGGATCATAGAATATTTCATTCACTGTGCCATATTCTACAATTTCACCTGCATACATTACCGCTACTTTATCCGCAACATTCGCAACAACACCTAAATCATGAGTAATAAAGATGATGGAAGTTTTATATTCTTGTTGTAATGCTTTAAATAGTTCTAATATTTTTGCTTGAACTGATACATCTAGAGCGGTTGTCGGTTCATCCGCAATAATGATTTTAGGATCTAATATTAATGCCATTGCAATAACAATACGTTGACGTTGCCCACCTGAAAATTGATGCGGATAATAATTAAATCGTTTCTCCGCATTAGGTACACCCACGCTTTCAAGTACTTTGATAGCTTCTTGTTTGGCTTCGTTATGCCCTATCCCTTTATGAACTTTTAATAATTCGGTGATTTGCTTTCCAATTTTCATTGTTGGGTTCAATGCTGTCATTGGATCTTGGAAAATCATTGAGATTTCTTTACCTCTAATTGATTGCAGTTCTTTATTCGTTAAATCAACAAGATTTTTATTTTCAAAAATAACACTGCCTTCTTTGACTTTAGCTATTCTTGGTGGCAATAATTTTGTAATAGCTTTTGTTAATACAGATTTACCAGAACCTGATTCCCCTACAATTGCTAATGTTTCCCCTTCTTCTAAATCCAAGCTTACATTACGAACGGCTTGAACAACGCCATTGTCTAAATGAAAATCTATATATAAATTCTTGATTTCTAATATCTTATTCATATGTTACACTCCTGATGTTTATTCTGATTTAGGATCAAATGCATCTCGAATTCCGTCACTAAACAAATAGAAACAAAGTATTAATAGACTTAAAACAATCGCCGGAATAAACAATTGATACGGGAATGTTAATAAGAACTTTCTACCAGTATTCACAAGAGAACCTAAAGAAGCTTGTGGTGCTGGGATACCAAGTCCGATAAAGCTTAAAAATGCTTCGAAGAAAATTGCACTTGGTACTGTGAACATAGAGGTTACAATGATTGCTCCAGTTGCATTCGGTAAAATATGTTTGAAAATAATTTTTAAATTTGAAACGCCTAAAGAGCGTGCAGCTAATACAAACTCTTCATTTTTTAATTTCATAAATTGACCACGTGTAATACGACTCATCCCAATCCAACCTGTCACACTCATGGCTAAAATGATAGTCCATATCGATGGTTCAAAAATAAGTACAAATAAAATCAATACAATCAAGTTAGGAATCGAGCTTAATATCTCAATTAAACGTTGTAAGAATAAATCTGTTTTACCGCCAAGATAACCTGATATCGCCCCATAGGTCACTCCGATTGTGACATCCATAAAAGCGGCTACTAAACCGATA
The DNA here is from genome assembly GCF_001838465.1 of Staphylococcus sp. HMSC061G12. Classification (NCBI taxonomy): domain Bacteria; kingdom Bacillati; phylum Bacillota; class Bacilli; order Caryophanales; family Staphylococcaceae; genus Staphylococcus; species Staphylococcus sp. HMSC061G12. The sequence goes on along the minus strand of NZ_KV837033.1, from coordinate 32,746 downwards.
AAGATTGAAATTTGTGTACCCTTCCATGTTCTCGTCCAAATATCGCGACCTAAATTATCTGTACCGAACCAATGGTATTTTTCAACATGTTGTTCTGCATATAAATCACGACCGCTCGCATCCTTACCATCGAATGGTAAAAATGACACTTTATCTAAACCTTGAATTTTAGGTGGTAAATTGGCACTGTTTGTATCTTGTTCATAATATGTATATGAACTAACAAGTGGCCCTATTAGTGCAAATAATACGAGTATGATTAATCCGATCATGCCGTAAAAAGCTGCTTTATTTTTACGAATTTGCAACCAGACATGCTTAGCTGTCGAATGATATTCTCTTTCATTTTTCTCAATATCGTTCACATCAATCGTTCTGAATCTGAACTTCGATAAATCAACACGCTTTAGTTCATTTGATGACTTAGTCTCTGATGATAATTGCGTCATGATTCTTTACCTCCTTGTGTTCTGATTCGTGGATCGATAATGCCATAAAGAATATCTACAACAAAAATTGAAACTACAAATAAGAAACTGAATAATAATGTCAATGCCATAATAACTGGATAATCATTAGTTTGAATTGATCTTACAAATTGATCACCAATACCTGGTATGGCAAAAATTGTTTCAATTGTAAGCGTTCCTGTTAAAACGCTGGCTAACATTGGAATTGCAACCGTTACAAGTGGAATTAAAGTATTACGTAACGCGTGCACAAATAAAATTCTTGGTTCTGATAATCCTTTAGCTCTTGCTAATAAAATATAATCAGAACTCAACACTTCAATCATTTCTGATCTGATATACCTTGCAATAACTGCTATCAATCCTAGTCCTAACGAAGCAGTCGGTAATACAGCAGACTCTAATGATGTCCATCCACTAACTGGGAAAATTGCTAATTTCACTGCCAAGAAATATTGCAGCAATACAGCAAGTACAAAAGCAGGAACCGAAATGGCAAATACTGTAATAACAGTAGATGTATAATCAATCCATGTATTCTTTTTAAATGCTGAAATTAATCCGAATAAGATACCGAATATTACAGCAACAATCATGGCATACAATCCAATTTCCATTGAAGGCCCTAAACGGGGTTGTATAAGAGACCAAACCTCTTTATTATCGTATTGAAAAGATACTCCGAAATCTCCTTTGATTACTTTTCCTAAATAATGTACATATTGAACAGGCAAACTATCGTTCAAACCATATTTTTCATTAATAATTGCTTTCTGCGCAGCACTCAGCTTTTCATCGTTAAATGGAGATCCTGGCATCAGTTTCATTAAGAAAAATGTGATAGACATAATTAAAAAAAGCGTGATGGCCATAAAGCCTATTCTTTGTAGTATATACTTAATCATGTTGTTCACTCTCTCGCTTGTATTTTCTGAATCTTTTGATAAGCGTATTATACCCACTTTCTTGGTTTAGTGCAATAAAGATTTTTATTTCATTAGTAATAAAAATACACTATAATAATTGCATATCATATCGAAGAGGTGGCTTGGCTTTGCAACCAAAAATCTATAAAATTTCAATCTCAATTATTTTAATTGCATATAGTTTGATTAGCTTGTTTGTCTATTTTAATGAATCACTTAATTCTCTTTTATTCGTATGTTCATTTTTATTATTTGCTTTACTTGTTATAAAACCATTGATTTTTAACGGTTCCTTACATCTTTTTAACTACGTTTTTAGTCGGTTTAATTCAAAAATCAGTAAAAAGAAACAATCTAAAACACCTGATACCTTGTTCGATCATTACAAGAAAGTCTCTCAAATTAGAAAACCTAATTACTTTTGGATTTTAATCAGCCTTAGTTTCTTTATTGCTACTATTTTTATTGCTTTATTTCATTCTCATTGATTTAGAAAAGCATTTCTTATTTTATCTTTCTTGCCTTGAACAATCTAAATAGTAATACCTCTATTAACTTAAATGTTATATAATAACGATATAAGATGAATGAGAGGTGTAGCACATGCTTTCTACAATAATAAGAACAGTAGCTTGTATCGCAGCAACGATTTATGTGGGGTATAGTCTTTTTGTACATTACGATATGGTTATTAACACAATTTTATTTATTGGTTCCTTTATCGTTTTTGCATTCTTTGTGGGTGTTTCATTGATTAAAAACGGTAACCTTCCGTTCTTTCATAATGCTCAACAACGTGCTGAATCTATCGGTACGAATTACTTTTGGATTTACGCGAGTTTGACTTTTTATATCGGTACAGTTTTTATTGCGGTTTTCCATGCGCTATAAGTAAAAAACAGCACCAGTACATTAATTTTCTTGTACTGGTGCTATCTTTATTAGTTTGCTTCTAATTATTGATAAATCTTACTGCCTTGTTCTACGAAATCTTTCGCTTTTTCTTTCATCGCATCTTGTCTTTCTTGCTCATCAAAATGATGTTGACGTAAATCATGAGAAATACGCATTGAACAGAATTTAGGTCCGCACATACTACAGAAGTGTGCAACTTTTGCTGACTCTTTTGGTAAGGTTTCATCATGATATTCACGCGCACGCTCTGGATCTAAAGATAAATTGAATTGGTCAATCCAACGGAATTCAAAACGTGCTTTACTAATTGCATCATCACGTTCTGATGCACCTTTCAAGCCTTTCGCTAAATCTGCCGCATGTGCCGCAATTTTATAAGTAATTACACCTTCACGTACATCGTCTTTATTTGGTAAACCTAAATGTTCTTTAGGTGTAACATAACAAAGCATTGCGGTACCATGACTTGCGATTTGTGCTGCTCCGATGGCAGATGTGATATGGTCATAAGCTGGTGCGATATCTGTTGTAAGAGGCCCTAATGTATAGAACGGTGCTTCTTTACAGTAAAAATCTGCTAAATCTTGGTTTTCTTTAATTTTATGCATTGGAATATGACCTGGACCTTCAATCATAACTTGAACATCATGTTTCCAAGCGATATCCGTTAATTCACCTAATGTTTTTAATTCTGAAATTTGGCTTTCATCGTTCGCATCATAAATTGAACCTGGTCTTAATCCATCTCCTAAAGAGACCGCAATATCATAACGATTTAAGATTTCACAAATATCATCAAAGTGTTCATATAAGAAGCTTTCTTCGTGATGCGCTAAACACCATTGCGCCATGATAGAACCTCCACGAGAAACAATACCTGTTAAACGATCAACAGTTAATGGAACATAACGTAGTAATACACCTGCATGGATAGTAAAGTAGTCTACACCTTGTTCTGCTTGTTCAATTAATGTGTCACGATAGATTTCCCATGTTAAATCTTCCGCAATACCATTTACTTTTTCCAATGCTTGATAAATTGGAACTGTACCTACAGGAACAGGTGAATTTCTTAATAAATATTCACGTGTCGCATGAATGTTTTTACCTGTAGATAAATCCATAATTGTATCTGCACCCCAGTGTGTGGCCCATACTAATTTTTCAATTTCCGCTTCAATCGATGAAGACACTGCAGAATTACCGATATTCGCATTAATTTTTACTTGAAAGTTTTTACCAATAATCATCGGTTCAGATTCAGGATGGTTCACGTTATTAGGAATAATTGCGCGACCTCTCGCAATTTCATCTCTGACAAATTCTGGTTCGACACCTTCACGCGCAGCCACAAATTTCATTTCTTTTGTGATGATACCTTGTTTTGCATAATACATTTGTGTCACACGTTTACCTTCTTGTGCACGTTTAGGCTGATATTTAAATGGCGTTTCAACGAATTTATGATGACCTTCTTTTTTAAAGCCATTATCAATCGATTGCACCTTACGTCCTTCATATGCTTCTACATCTTCACGCGCTTCAATCCAGTTAGAACGTAATTTCGGAATACCTTTTTGGACGTCTACTTCATAACCTTCTTCGTGATATACACCCGCTGTATCATACACTGTAAAAGGTTCGTTCTTTTGTGTGCTGTAATCTGTCACCGTATCACTGAGTTCAATTTCACGAAACGGCACACGAATATCTTCATCTGCCCCTTGTTTAAAGACACGTCTGCTTGCTGGAAAACCTTTTTTCAATTCAATTTCTTCTTGTTTCATAAAATAATTCCTCCCTGCATCATTGCTAGGAGGCCTATAAAACATCAAGACAAGACAAATAAGAAAACGCATTCATAATTTTATGAATGCGTAAGGATTTTATACATATACAACTAAAAATAAACATATCTCTATGTCCATCTATCGTCATATTGAATTTCTGTTTCTTAATCATCTATGTACGCTTCCCTACGCTAGTACTAACTAGATCAGGTTCAAAGGGTTGATGGTATATCTTTCAGCCATTTCGGCACCCCTAGCAATGAGATATTTAATTTACATTTTTATACTAACATTCAACAATCTATTATACAAGTCAATGTGCGGTATCACATTTTAAAAGTCATAGTTATGTTATTAAGTTAAGTGTTTTCTCATTCTATTTAATGTAAACATTGAGGCCTTTGCTTCACCCACTTTTTCATAACCTAACTTTTGATATAAGGCATTTGCTTTGTAATTGATTTGATTTACAGTTAGCGAAATCTTATTAAATCCTGCTGCTTTAGCTTTATGTTCCGCTTCTTCTAACAAAGCTTGTCCGACACCTCTACGTTGAAACTCGGATGAAACAGATAACATACTGACATGATACTCATCATCTTCACCCTCTTGCATACGAATTAATGACAAGATAGATTGATAATAATTCAAAATATGCGGAAACACAAAAATGTGTTTTAACAAAGCAATTTGAATGACTGTCGAAACTAAACTTCGTTCTAAGTCACGATATGGCATACATGTCATCAACCCTGCTACTTTATCATTAATCGTTGCTTGAAGTGTATGTTCATAGCTGAAGCGATTCTTTTTCTTGCGATACATTTTCTGCATATAGTGTTCAATTAATCGGTCATTCTGACTCCCTAACATCGCATGACACATATCACCAATCGCGACATAGCTTAAATGTCCAGCTTGATCAAAATCACGTGATGCTGAAGTTATTTTTATAGTATCATTCACGCGTAGCGCTCCTTTTTTCTAGTTTGTTGGTGCAAGTTGTCTTACTGTATTCATACGCAATTTATGATTTGGAATCGGCATGTGCAACATCCACTCATCAATCATATGCTTCCTATTAATTTCATCTAACTTGCTTTGGACTTCTTCCTTATTCCCACTAATAATATGCATACGTTTTTCTGTCACTTCAAATTTTTCATCAGTTTGTGATAAATAATCATCAACTTGTGCTTTAGTATTTAAAACCGTGCGTCTGCCATCTTTAGAAATCAATTCAAAATGACGTTGTGAAAATCGAAATGGTAATTGATTATCACCAACTGCTGTAACCATTGCGGGTATACTTACAATAAAGCGTCCTTCTGGGAAGCGTGATTTATAAGCCTCTAAAGCCTCCTCTAGCGCTTCTTGTTCAGCGTTAATAAAGAATGCATAGATGACACCAACTTTAGCTTCTGCAGCTTGTATTACTGAATTTAAACTCGTGCCCAGTAAATATACAGGTACACTTGAGGTCTCACTTTGACGTTTGGCCGTTTTTAATCCTGCGTATTTAGATGAATTATCAAAATTTTGAGTGTTCAAGCGATTCAATATCTCAAATTTCTCATCAAATGAAAAGTAGTTCTCTTTCAACTCTTCTTTTAAGATCTCAGTTACCTTAGGATATCCTCCTGGTGCTTTTCCTACCGCCAAATCTACACGATGGTTAGATAATTCATCCATTAAATGAAATTGTTCGATTATTTTAAGCGGATGATAATGCTGCAACATAACACCACCAGAACCTATGCGTAGATTTTTAGTTTGATTCAATAAATGCATCGTTAAGATTTCTGGAGATGTTCCAATCACATCTTTCAAATTATGATGTTCTGCGACTAAATAACGTGTATATCCTAATTGATCTGCAAGTTGCGCAAGTTCTATCGTTTGTTTTAAAGCTTCTTGTGACGTTTGATTTTTAGTAATGGGCGTTTGGTCTAATATACTGACCGGCAACATATAACCCTCTCCTGTTCTTGTCTCTCTTACTTGTCATGCTAGGGTTAAGCGTACATAAAGTCAAAGACTACGATTTTCTTAAATTATGCATAAAGAAAAACACGGCCAAAACTGACCGTGTTTCAATATTTAAATCCCCTTATTGTGTGAAAAATTATCTCTTTGTTTATTACTCTTTGTCTTTCTTTTTCTTACCTGTTTCTCTATCGATACTCTTATCGATATAAGCGTGTTTTAATGTAGTTTCACCACCGATTTGGTGATACACAATCCCTTTCAGTTGTGGATTACGTAAACTAGCAGCACCTTGTTGGTAAATCGGCGCAACTGGTGCTTCTCCTAACATTAACTCTTCCGCTTCTCTTAATTTATCGATACGTTTTTCTGGTTGTTTTAATAAAGAACTGTTTGCTTCTTTCAGCATATTATCATATTCTTTACTACTCCAGTCAGTATTGTTTTGCGCGTTACCAGTTGTCATCGTATCTAAGAATGTCATTGGGTCTGGATAGTCAGGTCCCCAACCTGAGAGTGACATAGAATAGTTCATTGTCAACTCTGCTGTAACACGCTGTTTGAATGGTAATTGTTTAATATTAACTGTGACACCAGGTAAGTTCTTTTCAATTTGCGACTTAATAAATTGCGCTGAAATTTTAGAACTTGGTGTATCTTCAGTATTTAATGTGAATGTGAATTCATCCTTGCCTAAAGCTTTTTTCGCTTTCTCAAGATGGGCTTTGGCTTCTTTTGGATTAAACTTAAGCGGTGATTTTACAGTCGTCGCATAATCTTTGCCGTCAGGTAATAAAGCTGTCTTTTTCGCTGTAAAGCCATCAAATGGTTTAGAACCATCTCCTAAAACATTATCTACGTATGCTTTTTTATTAATAGATTGTGCTACTGCATAACGCATATCTTTGTTTTTGAATTCTTTTTGTTCTTTTTCATTGAGTTTCAAGAAGAACGTTGAAGCTTTTAAGCGTTTAAAGAGTGCGGGACTATCTTTATATTTTTCCACTTGTTCTGATGTAATACCAGTATTATCTACAGAACCAGTGTCATATAATGATGCACCTGCTTGTTGGTCTTTTAAAACCTTAAAGCTGATTTTATCAAGCTTGACTGCTTTTTTATCCCAATACTTGTCGTTCTTTTTCATTAAAATTTTGTCTTCAACTTTCCAGTCTGTTAATTCAAAAGGTCCGTTATAGACAGCTTTATCAGCAGTTGTTCCATATTTTTTACCATACTTTTTCGCAACTTTTTCATTTTGCGGCATGTATGTACCAAACGCAAGCATTTGGTCGAAATAAGGTAATGGCTTAGTTAATTCAATTTGAAGTGTATGTTTATCTAAAGCTTTAACGCCTAATTTATCCGGAGACATTTTGCCTTCGTTAATCTTTTGTGCGTTCTTCAAGTCATACATAATATATGCATACTCAGAAGCCGTTTCAGGTTTAAGTGCCTTTTTCCATGCAAACACAAAGTCATTCGCAGTTACTGGATCACCATTAGACCATTTTGCATCTTTTCTCATTTCAATTGTTAAAGTTTTACCGCCATTACTTTTCTTCGGCATTTTTTTAGCAATTGCTGGAATCGCTTGGTCTTTTTCATCTAATGAATATAGCCCTTCATAAACTTGATTATAAACATTAAATGAAACTGTATCTGTCGCAAGCACTGTATCTAGTGTACTCATATCTTGTGATAATACTGAACGATAAACTTGCCCTTTATCATCATAAATACCGCCGCCTTGACTGCACCCACTGAGTATGAGGGCTGCTGCAGCAAGCATCATGGCTAATGAAATTAATTTTTTCTTCATCGCTTTATCCCCCTTACACTGTTTGTTGTAATCTTTGTTTTAATTCTTGCGCTTCCTCATCTGTCACAAAGACATAATGTCCTGGATTGATTTCTTGTAATGAACGTTCATCATTCTTTTCAGCATCTTCTTTATAGACAATACGTGTTCTTGTACGTTCACTTTCAGGATCTGGTTGAGGTACTGCTGATAGCAAAGATTGTGTGTAAGGATGTAAAGGATGATTATAGATTTCATCCGCAGTCCCTAATTCTACAATTTTACCGAAATGCATAACCGCAATTCTATCTGAAATATATTTCACCATAGATAGGTCATGGGCAATGAATAAGAAAGTAATACCTTTCTCACGTTGAAGTTTCAACAATAAGTTGACCACTTGTGCTTGAATTGAAACGTCTAGCGCTGAAATCGGTTCATCTGCGATGATGAATTCTGGTTCAACTGCCAAAGCACGTGCAATACCGATACGTTGTCTTTGTCCACCAGAGAACTCATGCGGATAACGGTTCGCGTGTTCTTTATTTAAACCTACTGTTTCTAATAAGTCATATACGCGTTTTTTACGATCTTTCGTATTCTTTGCTAATTTATGAATATCAATACCTTCTGCAACGATATCCATCACTTTTAATCTCGGATTCAATGAAGCGTATGGATCTTGGAAAATCATTTGGATTTTCTTATTGAATTTCAACATATCTTTACGCTTTTTAATATCTTGTATGTTAACCCCTTCGTAATAAACTTCTCCAGCTGTCGCATCATTCAACTTAATTAAGGCTTTACCAGTGGTTGACTTCCCGCAACCAGATTCTCCTACTAAGCCGAATGTTTCCCCTTTGAATATCTTGAATGAGATACCTTCAACAGCACGAACTTCATTACGCTTTCCGACATTAAAGTATTGTTTTAAGTTATTAACTTCAAGCAACACTTCTTGTGACGGTTCTTGTTGACGTTGTTCAGCTGTTTCCCTTTGTTCTTGTTCAATATTTTTTTGTTGCTCTAGCGCTGTATTTGATTCGTTAAATTTTTGTTCACGATTATCCTTCATTGAACGCCACCCCCTCTTGTCGTTGTGGTTTATCAAACTTATTCGCCATTTTTCTTTGACGTTGTTTCACAAGCTCTGGCGGTTCAACTTTCGGCGCTCTTTCATCTAACAACCATGATTTCACAAAGTGTGTCGGTGATACTTTGAACCATGGCGGCTCTTCTTCAAAGTCGATATCTAATGCATATTGACTTCGTGGTGCGAATGCATCTCCTTTTGGTGGGTGCAATAAGTCTGGCGGTGTTCCTGGGATTGCTGTTAATTCAATATCATTACCTGTTTCTAAATCAGGCATTGAAGATAACAGTCCCCAAGTATATGGATGTTGAGGGTCATAGAATATTTCATCAATTTCTCCTCTTTCAATCATTTGTCCACCGTACATAACTGCAACACGGTCTGCGATATTTGCGACGACACCTAAGTCATGCGTAATGAAAATAATTGATGTATCAATTTTTTGTTGCAGACGTTTCATCAAGTCTAAAATTTGTGCTTGCATTGTCACGTCTAATGCTGTTGTCGGTTCATCTGCGATTAATACTTTTGGTTCACATGCGAGTGCTGTCGCAATGACAATACGTTGTCTTTGCCCACCTGAGAATTGGTGAGGATAAGCTTTAAAGCGTTGTTTCGCGTTTGGTAAACCTACCATTTCTAAAATCTCTAGCGCACGTTTTTTCGCTTGTGATTTACTATAGTTACGATGTTTAATCAGAGGTTCCATCACTTGTTTACCTATTTGCATCGTTGGATTTAACGACGTCATCGGATCTTGGAAAATCATAGAGATGTCTTTACCTCTTAATTTGATTAATTCTTTTTCAGGTTTTTGTGCTAAGTCTTCACCTAAGAATAAAATTTCGCCTTTTTTAATTCGGCCAGCATCTCCTTGGAAGAGTTTTGTCAGTGCTTTCGTTGTCACTGATTTACCAGAACCTGATTCACCTACAATCGCAAGGGTTTCTCCCTTTCTCAAATAAAAGTCTACACCACGTACAGCTTGCACTTCTCCAGCATCAATATCAAAGGAGACATGCAAGTCGTTTACTTCTAATATTTTATCTGACATCCTTTTTGCCTCCCTTATTTACGCATTTTCGGATCGAATGCATCACGTAATCCATCACTGAATAAGTAGAAGAATAAAATCAATAAACTCAAAATCAATGCTGGAATAAATAATTCATGCGGATGAATCAATAACATCGCACGTCCGTCATTTACTAATGAACCAAGTGATGTTTTAGGTGCTGGTACACCGATACCGATGAAGCTTAAGAATGCTTCGAAGAAAATTGCACTTGGTACTGTGAACATTGAAGTTACAACAATTGCTCCTAATGTATTTGGTAAAATATGACGGAAAATCAATTTCCCTTTAGAAGCCCCTAATGTACGTGATGCTAATACGAATTCTTGTCCTTTTAATTTTAAGAACTCACCACGAACAACACGGCTCATGCCAATCCATCCTGTAATGGCCATTGCTAAAATAATTGTCCAAATTGAAGGTTCGAAAATCAATACGAATAAAATTACGACAATCAAGTTCGGAATAGAAGCGATGATTTCTATAATCCGCTGCATGACGTCATCTGTTCGTCCTCCAAAGAATCCGGATATTGCCCCGTAAACTACACCGATAAAGATATCTAGTGCTGCGGCAACAACACCGATGAATAATGATACTTGTGCACCTTGCCAAGTACGTGACCATAAGTCACGACCTAATTGGTCTGTCCCAAACCAGAAGTTCTCTTTCACACCAGCTTCTTTATATGCGTCTTTGCCATCTGCACCTACACCGTCAAACGGTAAGAAAGGTATTTTGTCTAAGACAGGTATTTTTGCTGGTAAGTTTCTGCGGTCTACATCTTGTTCAGCATAATCATGGCTGCTGATTAAAGGACCGACAAGTGCCATGATGATGATTAAAATTAATCCGATCATCCCGACTACTGCAAGTTTATTTCGTCTTAATTGGCTCCAAGCATCTTGCCAGAAGTTTTTACTTTCACGTTGAATTTCTGGTTCTTTATCAATATCTTGTTCTACTAAGATAAAGTCAGGCGCATTCTCGCCATCTGTCGTATGTGATAACGTTGCATTGGAGTAATCTCCATGCAAGTGTTGTTTTTTGTCTTCTGCCATTATTTCTTACCTCCTTGTATCCTAATACGCGGATCGATAATTCCATATAAAATATCCACTATGAAAATCGATACGATGAATAACGTACTGAATAAAAGAGTGGTTGCCATAATGACAGAGAAGTCATTCGTTTGAATCGATCTTACGAACTGATCCCCTAGTCCTGGAACCCCGAAGATATTCTCGATTGTAAGTGTCCCTGTTAAAATTCCAGCTAACATCGGCACGATGATTGTGATAACTGGAATCAATGCATTTCGTAATGCATGGCCGAATAGCACACGCATCATTGAATTCCCTTTGGCTCTCGCAAGTAAAATATAATCAGAACTCAGCACTTCGATCATTTCCGCTCGTATGTATCGTGCGACTGTCGCAAGTACGCCTGCTGAAAGTGCGAGTGATGGCAGAATAGCTGTTGAAATACCTTCCCAACCTGCTACTGGGAACCATCTTAATCTTACTGAGAACACATATTGTAATAATACTGCTAATACGAATGATGGTACTGAAACAGCGATAACTGAAATAACTGTCGCTGAGTAATCCACCCATGTATTTTGTTTTGTTGCTGCTGCAACACCCAAAATCAATCCTAAAACAATCCCGATGACCATCGCCGCAAGTCCCATTTCAATTGACGGAATCAAACGAGGTTGAATTAAATCCCACACTGGTTGGTTATGATATTGGAATGAAACCCCAAAATCTCCTGTGACTACGTTCTTTAAGTAGTGCAAATATTGTACAATGACTGGATCATTCAAACCGTAGGTCTCGTTCAAAATCTCCTTTTGATCTGCGCTTAACTTTGCATCATTAAACGGTGAACCTGGCATCAATTTCATTAAAAAGAAAGTGATAGTCATAATGATAAACAAAGAAATAAGCATGTACCCAAAACGCTTGAGTATATATCTAAGCATTGACAATCCCCCTTATAGATTCAAATTAAACATTCCCTTCTAATTATCAGAAATATTTTAATATTAGTATATCGATACTTTACATTTAAAATCAACACAATTTTTTGAATAATTTAAATGTTATAACAAAAAGTTCCGTCACACATGTGTAACAAATATAGCAATATCAATAGATTACGTGCTTTTTGTTTCTTGTATTTCTATTAAAAAAACTTTATAGTTATTACTAAATAAATGCTGATGAATTACTTTTAAATTTTTAATGAATCGAGAGGTAATCGTGATATGAATAAACATTTCCGATGGATTTTCTGGGCAATATTCTCACCTGTTTTGAGTTTGATTATTTGGCTGTTTCGCGAACATACGTGGACCCAATTTATCGACATTTTATTCATTGTCAGTATGTTGCTTTTTATTGTCGGCTTCGTTTTCATCTTAGTTCAAGATGGTATCTTTGATGCGACAAGCTATGGTTTCAGGCGTTTGCGCTACCAAATGTCTAGTGCCAAACATCGTAAAGCACATGTTGATGATGAATTTATTAATCCTAAACAAGTTAAAAGAGAGGTCTATATTGTAGAACGTTGGACGATCTATTTAACTTTAGTCAATGTGGTTTATGTCATTTTATGTTTGCTGGCGACTTTCACTTTTTAACCACAAAAAAACGGCAGAGTGATTTCACTTTGCCGTTTTTTCTACCTATTTAATTGCTAGTTTTATTTACCACTTAATTTCAATTGTCTATTCAGGATATACAAAGGAAACTTTTCACATATTATACATCATTGACAAAATCTAAATTTTTAGTACTAAACAAGAAAATTTAACATAAGTTATTTATCTATTTTTTGTATTTCTTATTAATTTAATACGTTCATTGTAGGGTTTTCAGTGAAATATAGTAATAATCGCATATCTTTTTGTATATTAAACCTGAAAAATCCATTCGTTTTGTTACACTATCGCATCTGTATATTCAATATGAATGCTCCTGCATAAAATACAATTGTATTTTCAGGAAAGACAAAAGCCAGATGATTGGACTCTGATTTAGAGTCCAATCACCTGGCTTATTTTTAGGTCTATTTAAAATTAATCTTCAAATTTTTTCAATACTAATACTGCGTTGTGACCACCGAAACCTAAACTGTTACTCATCGCATATGTGATGTCTAAGTCTTGTGCTTCATTTGGCACGAAGTCTAAATCACATTCAGGATCTGGTGTTACCGCATGGATTGTTGGCGCAACTTTACTATCACGAATAGAAAGCGCTGAGAAGATAGCTTCTAAACCACCTGTAGCACCTAATAAGTGGCCTGTCATTGATTTAGTTGAGCTGACCTTCAAGTTTTTCGCAGCATCGCCGAATGTATTTTTAATCGCAAGAACTTCAGTCAAGTCACCTACTGGTGTACTTGTACCATGTGCGTTTAAGTATTGTACATCTTTCGGTTCGATACCTGCATCATCCATCGCAGCTTTCATTGCGCGAGAACCGCCTTCACCTTCAGGCGCTGGTGCAGTGATATGATACGCATCACCTGTTGAGCCATAACCAACGATTTCAGCGTAAATTTTCGCACCACGTGCTTGTGCTGATTCTAACGACTCAAGCACTACGATACCTGCACCTTCACCCATTACGAAGCCATCACGGCCTTCTTGGAATGGACGACATGCTGTTTCTTTGTCATTGTTTGTAGATAACGCACGGCTTGCGCTGAATCCAGCAATTGCCATATGTGTAATCGGCGCTTCACTACCGCCAGTTACCATCGCATCTGCATCACCGCGTTGGATAATTTTAAATGCTTCACCAATTGAGTTAGTACCTGTTGCACAAGCTGTCACTGTTGAACCGTTTGGTCCTTTAGCACCTAAATCAATTGATACTTGGCCTGTTGCCATATCAGGAATCAACATTGGTACGAAGAACGGACTGACACGGCGTGGTCCACGATTTAACAATTGGCTATGTGCCACTTCGAAAGTTTCCATGCCTCCGATACCTGAACCAATCCATACACCGATTCTGTCAGCTGTTTTATCATTAATATCCAACTTCGCATCTTGTACCGCTTCACGTGCCGCTACTACCGCATACTGTGTGAAACGATCCATACGACGTGCTTCTTTTCTATCGATATAATCTTCAACATTGAAGTCTTTTAATTCTCCGCCTAAATGAACATTGTAATCAGATGTGTCAATACGAGTAATCTCATCAATTCCGTTAACACCTTTTAAAGCGTTTTCCCATGACGTTTCTGCATCATTTCCTAATGGAGATAATGCGCCAATTCCTGTAATTACAACGCGTTGCTCTTTGCTCATACCTTATCCTCCTATTTTCCCCATCTTAATGTAATTGCGCCCCAAGTCAGGCCGCCGCCGAAACCGACTAGCACTAAGACATCGCCGTCTTTAATTCTGCCGTTTTCGAGTTCTTGTCCAATACTTAACGGAATAGAAGCCGCTGAAGTATTGCCGAATCTATCTACTGATACACTCATTTTTTCTTTTGGAATACCTAAGCGTTCACGAGCAGATTCCATGATTCTGATGTTCGCTTGATGCGGTACGAACATATCGACATCATCAGCAGTTAATCCGGCTTTATCCACTACATTACGAGAAGCTTCTCCCATAATACGAACCGCAAATTTAAACACTTCACGACCGTTCATAAAGATTTTGCCGTTATCGTGGTTCAAGTATAAATACTTGCCGCCACTGCCGTCAGAACCCATTTCATAGCTTAAGATACCATGTCCTTCAGATACTTCACCGATTACTGCTGCACCTGCACCATCACCGAATAAAATAGCAGTCGAACGATCTGTTAAATCAGTAATTTTAGAAAGTTTATCCACACCGACTACTAAAATATTATGATAGTCACCTGACTGTATGTACTGTTTGGCAGTAATCAAGGAATACATAAATCCTGAACATGCTGCTAATTGATCCATCGTCGCAACTTTTCCTAAACCTAAACGGTCTTGCAACATATTAGCTACAGTTGGAAACGGGAAGTCTCCTGTTGATGTTGCGACAATTACCATATCTATATCTTCAGGTTTAATTCCTGCATCTTCAATTGCTTTCACACTTGCTTCATAAGCAAGATCTGATGTTTCTTCGTCTTCGCCTGCCCATCTACGTTCTTTGATTCCAGTCATTTTAGAAATCCATTCATCAGATGTTTCTAAAAACGATTCAAAATAGGCATTGTCTACTACTTTTTCTGGAACGTAAGTTCCAAAACCTTTAATACCCACATTCATGGTTCTACACCTTCTTAAAAATAATTTTAATACCAGGTATTAATTTATCATATTCTACTTTTTGAATACAAGTGCTTTATTCGTATCCATCATGACATTGCTTACACTATTATAATATTTGAACGCGCGTATCACAATAAATGTGATGTTGTTTCATCTTCTACAACTTGGCTCTTGTGTCGAATTTCCTGATTTCACTATACAAAGCAATCACTCTATTTTATAATTGAACTAAAGATGAAATATGGAGGCACAACAGATGAAATACATTATGGTACTATTCTGGTCTGTTTTGCTGCTTCAAATGGTTAACTTCGTGTTAAACAGTTTAGCCGGCGGCGGAACATTAGATATGGTTCTTCCATTAGTTTTAGCAGTTGTCTTTACACTTGCTATCGTTGCTCTAGACGCACTAATGAAACCTATTAAGCCATCTGCTGCAGAAGAAGACAGTAAACAATAACAGCCCGCATTTCGCATCCAGCAAAAGTTCTTGCTGGATTTTTTTATGTATGAAAACAGCCGTATCAAATGCGATACGGCTGTTTCTTTATATTAATCATTATATTTGTGCTTTTTCTACATCAAATTGTAAACCATCAGCATCTAAGTCAACTTTAATTGTTGTACCTTCTGGTAATGATTCTTTAATCATCATACGTGCTAATGGCGTTTCAATTTGACGTTGTACAAAACGTTTTAATGGACGCGCACCAAATTGCGGTTCATATGCTTCTTCACCCAACCATTTTTTCGCTGCGTCTGACACTTCAATTGAAATTCGTTGATCTAATAAGCGGATATTCAATTCTGCTAAGATTTTTTCTACAATCAAGCTCATGTCATCTACTGATAATGGACGGAATAATACAATATCATCCATACGGTTCAGGATTTCAGGTTTGAAGAATTGATTTAAATTATTCATGACTGCTTTTTCTGTGTCTTCTGTAATTACACCTGTTTCTTTCACTTGTTCAAGTAAGATTTGCGAACCAATGTTACTTGTCATAATGATGATTGTGTTTTTGAAGTCTACGTTACGGCCTTTAGAATCTGTTAAGTGACCTTCATCTAACAATTGTAATAACACGTTGAAGACATCAGAGTGTGCTTTTTCTACTTCATCTAATAAGATGACTGAGTAAGGATTACGACGCACTGCTTCTGTTAATTGACCGCCTTCATCATGACCGACATAGCCTGGAGGCGCTCCGATTAAACGAGAGACAGAGTGTTTTTCCATATACTCACTCATGTCGATACGAATCATGTGTTTTTCTGAATCGAATAAGCTAGAAGCTAAAGCTTTCGCAAGCTCTGTTTTACCGACACCTGTTGGTCCTAGGAATAAGAAACTTCCGATTGGACGGTTAGGGTCTTTAATACCTGCACGTGCTCTAATAACCGCATCTGCAACTAAATCAACGGCTTTATCTTGACCTACGACACGTTCATGCAAGATATCGTTTAAGTGTAGTAATTTGTCACGTTCACTTTCCACTAATTTTGTAACTGGAATACCTGTCCATTGACTGACGATATCTCCGATTTCTTCATCTGTCACAATTTCACGGATAATACGTTCTTCATCACCAACTTGATCATCTTGGAACGCATCTTCTAATTCACGTAATTCTTTTTCTAATTGAGGGATTTTACCGTGTTGCAATTCCGCTGCTTTTTCAAGATTATAGTTATTTTCAGCATCTTCTAATGCTTTACGGCTTTCATCAAGTTCTGCTCGTTTTTCTTGTAGTTTCGCAATTTTTTCTTTTTCTTGTTCTACACGAGATTGTAACGCTGCTTGTTTTTCTTTTTCATTTGAAAGCTCTTCTTGAAGTTCTTTCAAACGTTGTTGGCTGACACTGTCTGATTCATGTTGTAGCGCATTTTCTTCAATTTCTAACTGCATTACACGACGGTTGACTTGGTCGAGTTCTGTTGGGTTAGAACCCATTTCTGTACGAATTGTCGCACATGCTTGGTCTACTAAGTCAATTGCTTTATCTGGTAAGAAACGATCTGTGATATAACGATCTGATAATTCTGCCGCAGCAACTAATGCACGGTCTTGAATACGTACACCATGATACACTTCATAGCGTTCTTTTAATCCACGTAAAATGGAGATTGTATCTTCTACATCAGGTTCAGACACGTTTACTTTTTGGAAACGACGTTCTAATGCAGAGTCTTTTTCAATATATTCACGATACTCATTTAAAGTTGTTGCACCGATACAGTGTAATTCACCACGTGCTAACATCGGTTTCAACATATTACCTGCATCCATCGCACCATCTGTTTTACCTGCACCGACTAGCATATGCAATTCATCGATAAAGAGAATAATACGACCGTCAGCATCTTTAATTTCTTTTAAGACTGCTTTTAAGCGTTCTTCGAATTCACCACGGTATTTTGCACCAGCCACTAATGCGCTTAAGTCTAATTCGAAGATTGTTTTATCTAATAAGGATTCCGGCACGTCTTTTTTCACAATACGTTGTGCTAATCCTTCAACAATCGCAGTTTTACCGACACCTGGTTCCCCGATTAAGACAGGGTTATTTTTCGTTTTACGACTTAAGATACGAATCGTATTACGAATTTCTTCATCTCTTCCGATAACTGGATCCATATTTCCTTGTCGGACTTCTTCTACTAAATCACGACCATATTTTTCAAGTGCTTCATAGTTTGCTTCTGGATTTTGTGATGTCACGTGATTTCCTCCTCTGATCTTCTTAATAATTTCTTTGATTACTTCATTTTTATTACCGACGTATGATTTAGTTGTCTCATCAACTTCCATGGCTGCTAACAACACATGTTCCATTGATACAAACTCATCATCATAGTCTTTCATAATAGCTTCTGCTTTATTAAACAGCGTATTGGTTTCATTGCCGATATATTGACCATATTGAATATTATCGCCTTTAACTGTCGCATGGCGTTTTAATTTTGAATCATATGTGTTCGCTAACTCACTCGTATCAATATTGGCACGTTCTAATACACTATTAAATAAACTATCTGTTTCTTTTAAGGCAGCTAATAACACCGCTTCTATTTCTACATTTTGTTGTTCATAGTCTTGTGCAAGTTGAATCGCTTGTTGTAACGCTTCTTGCACGGCATAGGTCATCTTATTTGCATCCATTCTCTTCACCTCTGTTACTCAGTATGCTTGCAAGTCCTTTTGACTTTGACTTTCTTTGACCTTATACATAGTATAGAGCATCGACCCTTTATTTTTCAACTTATAACGCTTCGTATCAGTAAATTTTTCTCTTCTTTTTAAATCATTCCTCATATGCTTTACCACAAAACTTTTACCTATAACAAACTCACTCTAAATATAAGAAAAGAACTGAAATCAGCATTCATTTTCTGATTTCAGTTCTTGTATTCGTTTCTATTTACTTGTCTTTTTTACTGAGACCCATTGTTTTAATGATTTCATCAGATAATGCTTTAACACCTGGATACTCTAAATGAATACCGTCGTATGCGAAGTATTCAGGATGTCCTGCCGAACGTTTATACCAATCTACGAGTTTAACGTTTTTATGTTCTTTAGCCGCTTCTTTCATCAATTGGTTAACGTGTCCTTCATAAGAACGCGGCACACGTGTGTTGACTAAATAGATGTCCGCTTTACCGAATGATGCGATGACATCATCTAATTGTTCTTTATTGAAGTCACCATTCGTACCTAATTCAATAATGACTTGGTCGCCTTTTTTATTATAGTGACTGTAATTTTGTTCGATTAATGGTTTAGCTTGGTACATATTACGTCCGACTTTACCATCAATGACTGAATGCGGTACTTGTTCTTTAAAGCGTTCACCAATATCAACCATAACAGAGTCACCGATTAATAAAGGTTTCACTTTATTGTATACTTCAACTTGTTCTTCTGGCTGCTTGCCGCCGCCATTGCCTAAGAAATCAATTTTGCCATACGGCACTGGGCGTACCACATATTTATCAATTGAATTTGTATTGAATTGAGTCGCTTTATCCGCAGTTTTATCTTTACCGTAATGATCAAAGACACCTGCTAAAATTACCGCAAACGGAATCGCAATGACTAATAATGCCAGCCAATGAACCCAAATACGTTTTGATTTCGTTCTAAATGACAACATTTTGAAGCCTTGTTTTCTAAACGGTGTTTCAACATAACGATAAGACACTTCGGCCATAATGAATGTTAAAACAACATCTACGACATACACCCATACTGGAATTTGTCCTGCTACAAAGTAGCGATGCAATAATACGATAATTGGGAAATGCCATAAATATAAACTATATGAGCGTTGTCCGATATATACAAATAATGGATTGCCCATAAAGCGTGCTAATAAGCCGCTCGGATGTACCACACTTGCAATTAAGAAGAGTGTAATCCCTGAAATCAAGTAGAAACCACCGTTATAAATCCAGTAACTTTGATCTTCTACAACGACAAATAAAGCCATTAAAATTGCTAATGAGATAACTCCCATCAAGTCAACTGACATACGTACCGCAAGCGGCGGATCTTTTCTCAAACGGTTCGGCGGCCATAAAAATGCAAGAATGACACCGAGTAATAACGTTTGCAAGCGTGTATCTGTACCGAAGTACACACGTGAGAAGTTCATGCCAGGATGTGTAATCCACACCATTGCTAATAATGAAGCTAACGAGATAATCCAAAATATCAATACAATTTGTTTATGTTTCTTAACTTTAGCCAGTAATAAAATCAAAACTAAAGGAAAGAATAAATAGAATTGTTCTTCAATCGCAAGAGACCATAAATGTTTTAAAGGTTCAAATGAAAATTGGTCGAAATAATTGACATCTTTAGCGATATACCACCAGTTAGAGACGTAAAAAATAGCCGCAATCGCATCTTGTTTAACACGAAGTATTTCATCTCTTTGGAATAACAACGTGAATATCGTAGTTACACTGACCACAAATAACATTGCTGGAATCAAACGTTTAATACGTCTGTACCAGAAGCGCTTTAAACTGATCGTTCCTGTTTGATGATGTTCTATTAATAAAAGACTTGTGATTAAATATCCAGAAATAACAAAGAACGTATCTACACCAAGAAATCCGCCTGAAAGCCATTGTTTATTTAAATGGTAGATAAGAATACCGAGCACAGCAATTGCCCTTAACCCATCTAAACCAGGCATATAGTTCATTTTTTTAGGTTTTTCAGGTGATGCACTGTTCTGAGCTGAACTGCGTTTCAAATTAGTCATGCATTTACCTTTCTTTCTGATTTAAGATTTTGCGTGGTTCATTGTGCTCTATGTATGTGACAGAACACGTGAGTGTCATAATTACCAATTGTAATATTAATGTAATATTCTTGCAATATCAAGATATTTTATAGTTATTTGAATAAATCTTTTATTTAGCATGAGTCGCACAACTCATTTATAACAATTTTGTGAACAAGTACAATTCGGGATAAAAAAACGACTTATCGTCTTCAGCTATTTTTCATTAGCTTTAAACAAATAAGTCGTTTCATTTCTTATATCATTGGCATGATATCTCTTAGCTCACGCCTAAAGCGATTTTCGCATAGCGTGACATCATATCTTTATTCCATGGCGGATTCCAAACAACATTCACTTCAGTATCTTGAATTTCCGGAATTTCTGCAAGCGCCATTTTGATTTGTTCAATAATTTGCGGTCCTAAAGGACAACCCATTGATGTTAGTGTCATCTCTACTTTACATAAACCATCGTCTTCGAGATTGACTTTATATACTAAACCTAAGTTGACGATATCAATGCCGAGCTCAGGGTCAATTACGTTTTCTAATGCACCTAAGATATTATCTTTTAATGCTTCATCCATTATATTCACCTCTTTTATGCAATTATGGTTATTATCAATATATCAAATATCCGACAAAACTCCAATAAAATGCTATTATAGGAATACATTCACAAAAAAATGAATCAGCCTATTTATAGACAATGTTTCATATAAGGAGATTGAGCAGTGTTTATACTCAATTCATCCATTTCATGCGTCAAACCGCATTTAGATTTATTTATCAACTTAAGCACAAGGAGATTATACTATGGAACCTTATTTAATTTGTTTAGATTTAGACGGAACATTATTAAACGATGAAAAAGAAATTTCACCATATACATTTAAAGTTTTACAAACGTTAAAAGAACAAGGCCACCATATCATGATTGCGACAGGCAGACCTTTCAGAGCCAGCCGCCCTTATTATGACCAATTAGGCTTAAATACGCCGATTGTCAACTTCAATGGTGCCTATGTGCATAATCCGACAGATGCTGACTTCCCTGTCACACATGAGACATTGGATCCAGACTTGGCCTCAAGTATTATTGACGCATTACGTAATATGCAGGTTAAAAATATTATCGCAGAAGTAAAAGACCATGTCTTTATCGATACGTACGATGAACATCTATTCGAAGGTTTCTCTATGGGCAATCCTAAAATTGAGACTGGAGATATCGTCAGCCAATTAAATGAATCACCGACTTCTATTTTAATCGAAGCCGAAGAGCATATGATTCCAAGAGTAAAACAAATGTTGTCACGTTTCTTCGCAGAAAGTATTGAACATCGCCGCTGGGGTGCGCCATTCCCAGTTATAGAGATTGTTAAACGGGGTATAAGTAAAGCGAGAGGAATTGATAGTGTGAAAGATGCACTCGGTGTAGACCGCAATCACATTATCGCTTTCGGCGACGAAGATAACGATACCGAAATGATTAAATATGCGAAACATGGCGTAGCGATGGATAACGGCTTAGATGAACTGAAACACATCGCAAAAGAAACAACATATTCTAACAACCAAGACGGTATCGGCCGTTATTTAAATGACTTTTTCAGTTTAAATATTCCTTATCAAGAAAACGCAAACGTGCATTCTTGTTAATATAAATCTTATCAATTCAAGGTTTGCAAGTGTTTTAAAGACAATCTATTATGACACTTTGTATCAACCTTGTTTTTTTATTACATCATATTGGAGGTAAAAACATGACACATATTATTATTGTCGGCGGTGTCGCTGGCGGCGCAACAGTCGCAAGCCAATTACGCCGATTAAATTCAGACTATAAGATAACGGTGTATGAGAAAGATCGCGATGTGACTTTTGCGAACTGTGGTCTTCCCTATTATTTAGGCGGTATTATTCCAGATCGTTCGCAGTTACTCAATTACACACCTGAAGATTTAAAAGAACAAAAAGATATCGATGCACATGTCTATCACGAAGTCATACATGTTGATCCTTCTAAAAAAGAAGTGACAGTCAAAAACAGAGAGACTGGCGAAACATTCACAGACAATTACGATAAATTAATTTTAAGTCCAGGTTGTCGCGCAAACTCACTCCCACTGGACACTGATATGGCCTTTACACTACGTAACCTAGAAGATACAGATGCAATTGAAAACTACATTAAACAAAATAATGTTAAAAAGGTGCTGATTGTCGGTGCCGGCTACATTTCATTAGAAGTCTTAGAAAACTTATATCATCACGGTTTAGAAACGGTATTAATCCACCGCTCAGATAAAGTCAATAAATTCATGGATCAAGATATGAACCAAGTGATTTTCGATGCGATGGATGAACGCAAAATTGATTATCGACTCAATGAAGAAATTGACACTGTAGAGGGTAAAACGGTGCACTTCAAATCAGGTAAACAAGAAGACTTCGACATGATTATTGAAGGGCTCGGTATTGTACCGAACAATGAATCATTTAAAGATACTGACATCAAATTAGATGACGATGGTTATGTCCCAGTCAACGCATACTTCCAAACGAACTTTGAAGACATTTATGCGATTGGCGACATTGCCTCTTACTATTATCGTCATGTTGACTTACCAACACGTGTACCGCTAGCTTGGGGTGCACATCGTGCTGCCAGCATTGTAGCACAACATATCGCTTTAGACAGTGCTCCGCCATTTAAAGGCTTCTTAGGCGCAAATGCGGTGAAATTCTTTGATTATACTTTAACGAGTGTCGGTATCTCACCAAACGAATTGAAACACTTTAATTATGGTATGACTGAAAATGAACAATACAACCATGCCAGCTACTTCCCTGGCGCAGAACGTGTCCATTTACGTGTCTATTTCGACAAAGATACACGTCGTATTTTACGCGCTGCCGCAGTCGGTAAAGCAGGTGCAGATAAACGTATTGATGTGCTTTCAATGGCCATGCAAAACAATATGACCATTGATGAACTAACTGAATTTGAACCAGCCTATGCGCCGCCTTATAGTTCACCTAAAGATATTATTAATATGGTGGGTTATAAAGCGCAATCTAAATAATATATATTATTTAGAGAAAATCCATAAAACCCTCAAGTATTCAAAAATAAATTCAAAATAATTATAATCATTATAATTAAGCTAAGGTTATATGTTATCATAGATACGGAATATTGAAGAAATGGGGAAATTACATGTTACATTTACACATTTTCAGCTGGGTCATCGGTATCATTTTATTTATCGCAGCTTATTTCAGTTTTAAATCACCCGGTGCACCTAAGAAAGCTTACAAACCGTTGCACATGGCATTACGTTTGTTCTTAGTACTGATCTTATTCAGTGGTGTGTGGCAAGTTGTTGTAGAATTCGCTACTGCAACAGGTAGTGCACATATGTTACTCACATTAAAAATGATTTGCGGTATCGCAGTTGTTGCTTTAATGGAAGTGACATTAATCCGTAAAGAACGTTCAGTTTCACACACAGGTTTATTCTGGGGTACGATCGTTCTAATCATTATCACAATGGCATTAGGCATTATCTTACCAGAAGGACCAATCTCAAGCCTATTCGGCATTGGTAATTAATAAACTATTTAAAGCTCGTCACTACATGTGATGAGCTTTTCTTATTATGTTTAAACTTTAAGTGAAAATTAATTTTTCTATTTTGGATATTAAAAGACCCGAGTTGAAACAAATTCATTTCAACTCGGGCTTCATTATAATAATATGCTTAATTAAAAAGCATGATGATTATTAATTACTCTTCTTCTTTAGAGATAAAGTTAGTTAAAGTACCGATATTATCGATTGTAACTTTAACTTCATCACCAGGTTGTAAATATTGAGGTGGATTCATACCTGCCCCAACACCTGATGGTGTACCTGTCGCAATGATATCACCTGGGTGTAAAGCAACAAATTTAGAGATTTCTGCAATCAATTCATCAATTTTAAGAATCATTTGACTTGTATTGCCATCTTGACGAATTTCATTGTTTACTTTTGTGACAATATTTACGTCTTCAGGTGTCGGTAATTCATCTTTAGTAACGATATAAGGACCCATAGGGCAACCGCCAGTTAAGCTTTTAGATAAAAAGGCTTGGTCTTGTTGACGTTGTGCTGTACGGTCTGTGATATCGTTAATGATTGTATAACCGTATACATAGTCTAATGCTAAACCTTTAGGAATTTTCTCGCCTGATTTACCGATAACAACCCCTAATTCACCTTCATAATCCAGTGTATCTGTAATATCTTTATGGTTAGGAATTGTTGATTCATCACCTGTTAAAGATGACGCTGCTTTAGTGAACACGTATAAGCGTTCTACACTATGATTCAATTCATCCGCATGCTCTTTATAGTTACGTCCGAATGCAATCACATTGTTCGGTGGTGTCACAGGTGGTAAAAATTCTAAGTCTGCAAATTGTACTTTATAGTCTTCTGAATTTGGACTATCTGTTGCTGCGACAACTGCTTTACGCACTTGCTCTTGGAAATCTAATGTATGGTTTTGTTCTAAACCTTCTAATAAAGTCTTAGGATGGAAGTCGCCTTCACCAAAATCTGCGAAAACTTTTCTTAAATCCCAAGCTGCTTCTTCACGTTTTACTTTCACACCATACGATGTTTCATCATTATATTTGAATGATAAAAATTTCATTCAATATCAGCTCCTCATCTCAATCTTAATTTACATTATAACTGTATTTTCAGAAAAATAACAAATATTTAATAAACACTTCCAAATATAGGGAGTGATAATATGAAAATACAAACTAAACGTCTTATCCTCTTAATTATCTCTACCCTGTCCATTTGGAATTAATGCGAAGTGTCATCTAATCTTAATTCACCATATTGGAAGAAATACAGCGAACCTTTGACTTTCGTATTTAAAATCGTCTCAAGTGCGGCTTGATAATAGTACATCTGTACTTTATAACGCGCTTTTAATTTTTCGCCGACTTCTTCATCTGTTTCACTTTTTCGTTGGTTAAAGGCGTCAGTTTTATAGTCCACAAAGTAATACTGATTATCTTGTCGGTAAATCAAGTCAATCATCCCTTGGATAATAGAAACATCTTCATTTTGATCCATTTCGTGATCAACTTTACTTTGGTTAACCACAAAAGGTACTTCGCGCATAATCTGGTCACTTTGCGCAATCTTCATATAAAGATCACTATTGATGAATTTAACAACTTCTTTCATACGAATGTCTTGTTTCGCATCATCTTCGATAATATTCTTCTCAATCAAATGATCAATATATTGATCTAATTCATCTTCAGTCATACGTTCAGTTTTAAACGGTAAATGCTGCATCACTGTATGCATCAATGTTCCGATTTCATTAGCTTTACGTTTTTGATGTTGACGTAAAAATTGCGGACGTTCATAAGTCGAAGCACCTAAACGGTATTGGCGGACACGTTCATAACTTGTGCCGCTTTCTTCTGTTTCTAACTGACGTTTCAATTCAGATACAGATTGTTTCGTCGGTTTGACCATATCTTTTTGATATGGATATTCAAACGCTAATTGTTGTTCAATTTGACGTTCTACTTCTGGTTGACCAGACTGATAATCAATAATATCTGCCACCGTACGATAATCTTCTCTGTCTTCTTCTGTTTCATCTGGTTTGATATCACTATAATCATCGATTTGAATTTCTACTTTAGGTTGAAGCGGTAATGCTAAATCATTAATATCTTGTTCAAACTTCAAATCATTAGTAATACTGTGAGATTGATATTTCGCATAAATCGGATAAATCAGTTCAAATGGCGTTTTCGCACTCAAACGGTAACTAACAGGCAATTTATCTCCTGCAATCGCTGTACCGATCATTTTATCTAATGCTTGTTCGCTCTTCACACGTCCAATTAAGAATAATTGCTCTTTGGCTCTTGTTAAGGCTACATACATTAAACGCATTTCTTCAGAAATGATTTCATTTTCATTAATGGTTTTAAGTGTCACAGAGGCAAGTGATGGGAACGTGATATCTAGTTCAGTATCAAAGTAAGTCAAACCTAATCCGTATTTTTGATTTAAAATCACTGGTTGACTTAAATCCTGTTTATTAAACTGTTTACTTAATCCAGAATAAATCACAAATGGGAACTCTAAACCTTTACTAGAGTGAATGGTCATCATACGTACCACATCATCATTCGGACCAACGACATTCTCTTCACCGAAATCTTGACCTCTTTCGATTAATTCATCAATAAATCGAATAAACTGGAAAAGTCCTCTGAAGCTGGATTTCTCGAATTCTACAGCTTTATTGAATAAACCATAAAGGTTTGCACGTCTGCCTTTACCGCCGATTAAACCACTGAAATATTGAATCACAAAGCGATCATTGTAGAAGCGGTCAATCAATTGATAGACTGGATGTTTTAAACTGAACGCTTGATAAAACGCTAAATCATCTAAGAAGTCTTGAAGTTTTTGAACTAAGCGCACATCCGCTTCTTCACTCTGCATATAATGCTGAATCGATTGATAGAAATAATCATCATTCGGACTGACAATACGAATACTTGCGAGTTCATCTTCTGTAAATTGATAGATAACAGAACGCATCAGACCGACTAAATAGATGTCTTGAAGCGGGTTATCTACCGTTCTTAAGAAAGATAAGACCAGTCTGACTTCAGTTTGTTCAAAGTACCCTTCTTTACTATTTACATGAAACGGAATATCTCGGTCTTTAAACACCTGCTGCAATGCACGAGAACGACTATATCCACGCTCTAAAATCACAATATCTTTATACGTCGGTTTACGATAAGTCTTGTTCTTAATGTCATAGACTTCATGTTGATTTAAAATGGTTTCAACTTGATCTGCAATATATTCCGCTTCTTGTTCATCACCTGTAAGTTCAGATTCTGTTTCTTCTACTAAAACATTTAAATGTAATGGATGCGGTCTATCATCAAACGGTGCACCGAAATACAATTGTGCCGCTTCATCATAAACAATCTCACCGACTGCTTCATCCATCATATGCTTAAACAAATAGTTGGTTGTAGATAATACTTCAGGTCTAGAACGGAAGTTTTGCGATAAATCAATGCGCATGCCAGAACTGCCATCTATATTGAAACGATTGTATTTTTCAATAAACAAACTAGGATCCGCTTGTCTGAACTTATAAATCGATTGTTTCACGTCACCAACCATGAAGAGATTACCATTTGTTTCGTCGCCGCGTTTCAAACAACTTAAAATCTGTTCTTGTACGCGGTTGGTATCTTGATACTCGTCCACTAAGATTTCGTCGAAGCGGTCACGGTAATGGCGCGCAATTTCAGTCGGATTCCCTGATTCATCCATTAAAATTTGCAACGCAAAGTGTTCATAGTCAGAGAAATCTAAGATATTACGACTACGCTTTTTGATGCTGAACTGTTCAATCACATCTTGTGTAATCTGTGCTAATACCGCTACTCTAGGTGCTAGCGTCTGCATATCTGCTTTTAAATCTTCTGCTGAACGTGAGAAATAATCTTTTTTCACTTTCTCAACTGCTGCTTTATAGTCATCATAATATGATTTTGCGAGTTTTAAGCCGTCTTCAAAGCCTTCATTTGCTTCTTTAAGCTTCTTGGTAATACTTGGAAAACGCTTTGGTAATTGATGTTCACTGATTAATTCAGTGTTTAACACATCTCCTTCCATAGCACGTGCTAAAAATGCACGCTCACCTTCAACCACTTCTAAATGTTTTTCGACGCCTGCGAATTCATGGTATAAGTCGTAACTCTTATTTAAATTTTCAAGTGCCGTATACATATAGACTTTCGCAATATTAATCAATAAGTCTAAGTACTCATCTTGAGTGTCAGTATTGTTATAAGGTTCTACTAATGATGACAGCCAAGCCATCGGTTGTGGATTCGCAACTGAGAAATAATACAGGTTCTTAATGATTTTTCTGAACTTATCATCACTTCTATCAGAAGATAAATGTTCTGTTAAATCAATAAAGGCTGGATCTAACGCATCATAATATTGTTCTAATACTTCATCTATAGTTTGTTCTAAGAGTAAGATGTTTTCAGCCTCGCTGCTGGTTCTGAAATTCGGATCAATTTCTAGCACATCATAATGTTGCTGGATAAGTTTTAAACAAAAACTATGCAACGTCGAAATTTGAGCTTGATGAATTTTAACGCGTTGATTTTTCAAGTGTGTATTACTTGGATTTTCTAAAGATGCTTGTTGGATACATTGTTCGACGCGGTGCTTCATCTCACGTGCACTTAAATTGGTAAACGTCACAACTAATAAACGATCAACATCAACCTCATCACGTAAAATACGTTGAATAATTCTTTCAACCAATACAGCCGTTTTACCAGAACCCGCTGCAGCTGCTACTAAAGTATCTTGGCCTTTCGCGTAAATACTTTTCCATTGGCCGTCTGTCCAAATCACATCATTCGGTTTTTCTGGTATCATGCGTCATCCTCCTCTTCTTCTGATGCTACTTTCAATAATTCTATCGGGTTAATCGTTTCATCTACTGTACGATAACGTTTACTGTCAATCATGCCGTCCACATGACACACGGAACGATAATTACAAAAACGACACGGTAACTTTTGATCATATTTCATCGGAGCGACCTCAGTATGGCCATCCATTATATCAGACGCAATTTGTGTGAAGTTCTGTTTATTATGTTCAATAAATTTATAAATTGTATCTGTATCTGCGACTGGATTGCTTTTACCTAATGCGCCGCTTTTCAACATATTCAACGGTACAATATCAGAAGTAAATTGAGGTTCTAAGCGTGAATCTTCTGCCTCAATCACATCTGGATCATTGTTGACCAAACCGCTTAATCTAAAGGATTTCAATAATTCTTTTTGACGTTTCTCTTCATCAATATCTGCCCAATTTGAGAACGTAACACGCGGTTCATGGACATGGAAATAAAGTAAGCCGCCAGGTTCAGTTTGTGCTGCTAAGTTTAGTCTTTCTTTATTTTGAAGCACGACATCCATATACGTCATCATCTGCATTTGTAGTCCATAATACACTTTAGTTAAATCTAATTCTGAACTGCCTTTTGATGACTTGTAGTCGATAATGTTCACAAAACTGCGGTCTTGGTTCGTATACGTGTCAATACGGTCGATTTGGCCACGGATATTAATCGGTATGCCTTGTGTTGTATATAACGCTTCTGCTTGAAGCTGATCTGGATTTTTCGGTTTTCTTCTAAATGATTTTTCAAACGCTTGAGGTCTGAATTTAGAGAAACTGCCTTGGTATTTCAACGCAGTCAATGTAGATTGAACAATCGCACCGATACGTTGAGACATATAACGATAATGCGCAGTAGAATTCAATAGATTGTATTGCACTGTCGGCAATATTTGTTCTAAAGCTTCTGTTGTTAATTGACGTATCTGTTGATTTGTCAGGTTTTTGAAATCCCCTTGAACTTTGTCCGCAATATATTTTAAAACTGCATGGAAGATATCACCTAAATCAAAGTTTTCTAGTTTATATTTTGTACGTTCGTTCAAGCGTAAACCATGAGAGGCATAGTGTTTGAATGGACAATTTTGGTAACCTTCAAAACGCGATACACTGGCATTAATAGTTGACCCATACAAATCTTTTGTTTGTGTTTCATTCAGTTGTACAGTTTTATTATCATACGTCAATGCAGATGTCAGATAGTTTAAACCTTGTTTCAGTTTATCGTGATGCATCATTGCTTGATACGCATCTAACCAAGACTCTGCGGTTAATTCATGATGCAACCAACTTTGAAGAGCTTCAAATAGATTGATTTTTGTTTGATGTGGGTGTTCCATTAACGTTAATGGGTTTTGTTGTGCAATAAAGGCGATATTTTGCACCTCTAAATTCGTATATAAATCTTTGATACTTTGGATAAATGGACTTGCTTCTTTTTCATCATTATTTAAGCCCATTAAGCTATATGAGAACGTCACATAAGTAGTTGCACGTGTCATCGCAATATAGCACACAAAGGCTTCATCCATTTGTAAGATATCTGCTGTCGGACTCAGTTCTAATTGCGTTTCTTCTTGGAAGTATTTTTTCTCTTCATCACTGATTAAGCTTGAATTAGAAATCGCTTGGGGCATAATGCCGTCATTCATACCCACAATATAGACATGCGTTTTATTATCTACTTTTGCTAAGTCCATCGTACCGATAGACACTTGGTCTAAAGTTTGTGGAATCATCACGAATTCTAATTGTTCTAAGCCAACATCGAATAATTCTAAGAAGCGTTTTTGTGACATTTCAGTATCTCCAAAGACTGTCGCAAGATCATCTAATGTTTGAATCAAACCATTCCAAACTTGATCAAGTTCTTCAGCTTGTTGATGTTTGCCTGCTAAGTCTAACTCATCACGTTCAGTCATTAATTGACTCGGTAAATTAAAGGATTCGCATACTTTATAGAAAGCAGCCGCAAATTCTACTGCGGTATGCGCTTCACTTAAAGCTTGTTCAAATTTTAAAATATGATGCATCACAAAATCTTTTAAATCAATGACACGACGATACACTTCTTCTGTTTCTTCTGTCATCGGTTGGCGCTTTAAGCCCATTTGATTAAATTGTTCGATTTTGAAGTAGCTGTCATCTATCCAACGCTTTCCATAAATACCTCTTTCTAAGACAAAGTTTTCTAAGATATCTGTAAGGTAACGGCTATCTTCGTATTTACGTGTCAGCACTTGTGTTTTAAATAAGCGCATCAATGGTTCAAAACTCCATTTTGTTTCGATAACTTCAATGAGTGAACGTAGCATCTCCATCACTGGATGATGTGTCATAGATTTTTTTGTATCAATATTAAATGGAATATCGTATTCAGGCATGACACTTTCCATTAAATGCGCGTAGGCTTCATCACGGT
Organism: Staphylococcus sp. HMSC061G12; assembly: GCF_001838465.1. Lineage (NCBI taxonomy): Bacteria > Bacillati > Bacillota > Bacilli > Caryophanales > Staphylococcaceae > Staphylococcus > Staphylococcus sp. HMSC061G12. The sequence goes on along the minus strand of NZ_KV837033.1, from coordinate 1,117 downwards.
AGAGAATAGCGACGTCTTGGAAGCGAATATTTTCTTCACGTGCTTTACGAATAATATCTCGTGCAATCGCATTCACTTCTTCACGTACATTAGAAGCTTCTAAAATATTAACGTGTCCGTTGTTTGGTTGCGGATTAACTTGAAGTGCATCAAATTGTGTTTCTAATTGGTTTAAATCTGAATTGTCGAAACGATATTGTGTCGTAAACGGACGTTGGTTCAAGTTAATATTTAATCGATTCGCAATCTCTTCTAAATGCGTTAATACAGATGATGTCTTTCTAAATAAACTAAATGGGTCTTTATTGCCATCAGTTGTCAGTAAAACATTTACAGATTTGGCATGTTTAACTAATGTTTCAATCATTAAATACTCAAGTGTTGAGAAGTTATGGAAACCATCTATGTATATCTCAGCACGTTTTAACCACTCAGAGTTTTCCATACATTCTACAAACTTATAAAGTGTATCTTCTGAAGAAACAAAGTTGCCTTTTAATCGTTCTTCTAAATGATGATAAACTAACGCAATATCATGCAGCTTATCTTGTGTTCTCGGTTGAAGCTGATTTTCAGCGATAAATAAATCTAATTGGTCAGGTGTGACCGCATACTTTTTAAAGTCTTGGATTTGTTCTGTCAATTTAGAACTGAAACCATAATACTTAACTTGCGATTGGTATAAATTTAATGATTTACGTTGGTCTTGCAAGATATCAAAGACCATCATTTCCATAGCACCTTTTGAAACGTAATCTTCTGTCAGACCACCGATTTCTTGAAAGATTCTATGACTGAGTCGTTCAAAGTGAAGGACTTCTGCACGTAAACTCCCGTTTAACTCTGGATCTTTCACAAAGTCTTGTTCAATTTGGAATGTACTTTGCGTCGGCGCAATGATAATAATCGGATCACCTAAAGGATCTTGTTTCATTTTTTGTTTGATTTCGTCTAACATCGCATGGGATTTTCCAGTTCCCGCACGACCGATATATGCGTTAAATTCAGTCACCTTTCTCACCTCTTTGTCATTTATTGTAGCACATATGTTCTCATAGTTTCGTGCTTCTTCCCTTATGAATGTAAAAGGGGCTGGGACATAAATACAGTCCAAAAT